>NZ_AKJJ01000047.1:0-252141 GCF_000282395.1 Pseudomonas sp. GM55
CCACTGGCTGCCGGCGCCCGCCAGCAACGGCCCGATCAGACAACCAATCCCCCACAGCTGGGCAATATGCGCGTTGGCGCGTACCAGTGCGTCGTCGCGATAACGCTCGCCGATCAGGATCAGTGACAAGGTGAACAACCCACCGGCGCTGGCGCCGAACAGCACCCACAATGGCCAGATCAGCAGCGTATCGATCAGCATCGGAATCGCCAGGCTCGACATCAGCAAAACCACTGCACAACCGGTGAACAACGCGCGTCGCGACAAGCGATCGGCCAACGCACCAATCGGCAATTGCAGCACCGCATCGCCGACCACTACCGTACTGACCATCGCCAGGGCGATCTCCGTGGTGAAGCCCTGGCGCAGGCAATAGACCGGCAACAGCGTCAGAATCATCGCCTCGAACGCGGCGAACAATGACACCGCCCAGGCAATCGCCGGCAAGCCACGACAGAAACCGAGCAAATCATTCAAGGTCACGCTGCTGGCCTCGCTGCTCGGCGCACCACTGCGCCCCAACAACAGGAATGGAGCCGCCATCAACAAGCCGACACCCACCCAAAAGCCATAATCGTGCCCCGTACCGAGGAAGCCCAGCAACACTGGCCCTGCCAGCTGACTCAGTGCATAGCTGCTGCCATACAACGCCACCAGTCGCCCGCGCCATTGCTCGACCACCAGTTGATTGATCCAGCTTTCACCGATGATGAATACAAGGGTCAGGATCACCCCGATCATCAGCCTCAGTACCAACCAGATCGGATAGCTCGGCAACAGTGCGAGCAAGCCGATCGAAACCGCCCCACCCCACAGACACAGGCGCATCAGATTGGCCGTGCCGAATCGTGCCGCCAGATGGCTGGAGATTTTCGCCCCCAACAGGACGCCGATGGCCGGCATCGCAGCCATAACGCCAATGGCAAACGAGCCGTAGCCCCAGCTCTCCAGGCGAAACGACACCAGCGGCATGCTGACACCCAGGGCCAGGCCGACACTTAAGACAGATGCCAAAACGGCGAAATAAGTCGCCCAACGCATACTCCACGCTCCTGTGGATATTTTTATGTACAACACAAAACATTGTGGGAGCGAGCTTGCTCGCGATGACGGAACAACATTCAACATTGAAGTCGACTGTTACACCGCTATCGCGAGCAAGCTCGCTCCCACAAGGGATCTGTGTCGTTCGGGAGGCCTGCTCTATAACAGACCTCCCTTAACGGCTTACAACTTGATCCAGGTCGCCTTCAACTCGGTGTATTTGTCGAACGCGTGCAGGGACTTGTCGCGACCGTTGCCGGACTGCTTGAAGCCACCGAACGGAGCGGTCATGTCGCCGCCATCGTACTGGTTGACCCACACGCTACCGGCACGCAGTGCGCGGGCGGTGAGGTGCGCCTTGGAAATGTCGCCAGTCCAGACCGCAGCGGCCAGGCCGTACGGCGTGTCGTTGGCGATCGCGATGGCTTCTTCGGCGCTGTCGAATTCGATGACCGACAGTACCGGGCCGAAAATTTCTTCCTGGGCGATTTTCATCGCATTGCTCACACCATCGAAAATGGTCGGCTCAACGTAAGTACCGCCAGTTTCCTGGAGCGTACGCTTGCCACCGACCACCAACCTGGCGCCGTCGGCATGACCGGACTCGATGTAGGACAGTACGGTGTTCATCTGTTGGGTATCGACCAGCGCGCCAACATTGGTCGCCGGGTCCAGCGGGTTACCCGGCTTCCAGGCTTTCAGCGCCTCGATCACCAGCGGCAGGAATTTGTCCTTGATCGAACGCTCCACCAGCAGGCGCGAACCGGCGGTGCAGACTTCGCCCTGGTTGAAGGCGATGGCGCCAGCAGCGGCTTCGGCTGCATCCTGCAGGTTCGGCGCATCGGCGAACACGATGTTCGGGCTCTTGCCACCGGCTTCGAGCCAGACGCGCTTCATGTTCGACTCGCCGGAGTAGATCAACAGTTGCTTGGCGATTTTGGTCGAGCCGGTGAACACCAGGGTGTCGACGTCGTTATGCAGGGCCAGGGCCTTGCCGACGGTATGACCGTAACCCGGCAATACGTTCAGCACGCCTTTCGGGATGCCGGCTTCGACAGCCAGTTCAGCGATACGGATGGCGGTCAACGGGGATTTTTCGGACGGTTTGAGGATCACCGAGTTACCGGTGGACAGCGCCGGACCCAGTTTCCAGCACGCCATCATCAGCGGGAAGTTCCACGGCACGATGGCGCCAACAACACCCACCGGCTCACGGGTCACCAGGCCCAGTTGATCGTGCGGGGTGGCCGCTACTTCGTCGTAGATCTTGTCGATGGCTTCGCCGCTCCAGCTCAGGGCTTGTGCCGCGCCGGGAACGTCGATGTACAGGGAATCGCTGATCGGCTTGCCCATGTCCAGGGTTTCAAGCAGGGCCAGCTCTTCGGCGTGCTGTTTGAGCAGGCCGGCGAAACGGATCATGGTGGATTTGCGCTTGGTCGGCGCCAGGCGCGACCAGACACCGGAATTGAACGTGGCACGGGCGTTTTCCACAGCGCGCTGGGCATCGGCGGCGTCACAGCTGGCAATCTTGCCCAGCAGACGGCCATCGACCGGGCTGATGCACTCGAAGGTCTCGCCGGAAACGGCGTCGGTGTATTCGCCATTGATATAAGCGCGGCCTTCGATTTTCAGGTCGCGGGCACGTTGTTCCCAGTCGGCACGGGTCAGGGTGGTCATGCGAGTGTCCTCCTCTTATTGATACGACACCCGCGTTCTTCGCGGGCGCTGTCAGGAATTCTGCCCGGCCAGCCTGCTTGTCGGCCCAAGGCAACCACCACCCTAAACCAGCGGCAGGTGAAGTTTCAATATATTTGACATAACGCCGGCAAACGGCCTTGCGATGTTCATTTTAATAAACATAGACTTTGCTTCTACCAACCACTCGCGTCGCATTCACGGGGGAATACAACAATGAGCATCCAGAATATCGTCGACTTCAGCCAGGCCACCACCGCCGCCGAGCGCTATCGCCCGGATCCGACCAAAGTGCTGAAGGGCGATCCCGAGCAAGCGGTGTACAACCACTACAACAGCCCTTGCGGCCAATTGAACGCCGGCGTGTGGGAAGGGGCTGTCGGCCAGTGGACGGTGAACTTCACCGAACATGAATACTGCGAAATCGTGCAGGGGGTTTCCGTACTGCGCGACCTTGATGGCAATGCCAAGACGCTGCGCGTGGGTGATCGCTTCGTGATCCCGGCAGGCTTTCGCGGCACCTGGGAAGTGCTGGAGCCATGCCGCAAGATCTATGTGGCGTTTGAACAGAAGGCTTGAATTTTGCGCTGAATCGGCCGCCCCATCGCGGGCAAGCCCGCTCCCACAGGGATCTACGTCGATCCCAAAACCTGTGGGAGCGTGGCTTGCCCGCGATGAGGCCCTGACAGACGACGCATAACCAGAAGGCAACAAAAAAGGCCCGTATCTCGCGATACGGGCCTTTTTCGTAAGAGAGAAAAATCAATTACTTGATTTTGCCTTCTTTGTAGATCACGTGCTTGCGAACAACCGGATCATATTTCTTGATCTCGATTTTGTCCGGAGTAGTACGCTTGTTCTTGTCGGTAGTGTAGAAGTGACCAGTACCGGCGCTCGAAATCAAACGAATCAATTCACGCATGATTAGCTCCCTTAAACCTTGCCATCGCGACGAAGTTCGGCCAGCACGACACTGATGCCACGCTTGTCGATGATGCGCATGCCTTTGGCAGATACGCGCAGACGCACAAAACGTTTCTCTTCTTCAACCCAGAAGCGGTGATGCTGCAGGTTCGGCAGGAAACGACGACGGGTTTTGTTGTTTGCGTGGGAAATGTTATTCCCAGTCACCGGACCCTTACCGGTAACTTGACATACTCTAGACATGCCTCAGCCCTCTAAAACCACATGCCCAACCCGGCATGGGTTGGCCGCTTAATCTCTAGTCATTGTGGCGCCAGGCGCCGCGATTCTTTAGAGGTCTTACCGGCTACACCTACAGTGAAGGAACCGGGCCCCTAGAAAAGAGCGCTGCTTTATACCAGAAAGACTGGAGAGCAACAACATTCGCTGTGCCTTGAACTGATAAAAACCCGTTTTTTCCTGCCTCAAGCGCTTTGGATAAAGGCTGTCGGCGCTTGCGACCGCTCGTCGCAGAAAATCTGCCAGACACCTCAATCGCGGGTTTCCCAAGCGGGCACAGCAAAATCAGGCGCCTATAGTCACCTCAAAATGAAAAAGGGGATAGTCATTTGCAAAAGAGCCTACTAGGGTAAGCCTTTTCCAGACTGCACTTGCAGATGGGCCTTCGATCTGTAAAGGAACCGACCATGCGCCTCGCTGCCCTACCGCTGCTGCTCGCCCCGCTTCTGCTGAGCCCACAGGCCTTTGCCGCCGCCCTGAGCGTCTGCACCGAGGCCAGCCCCGAAGGGTTCGACGTGGTGCAGTACAACTCGCTGACCACCACCAACGCCTCGGCCGATGTGTTGATGAATCGCCTGGTGGACTTCGACACGGCCAGTGGCAAAGTGGTCGCCAGCCTCGCCGACAGCTGGGACGTCAGCCCCGACGGCCTGACCTACGTGTTCAAATTGCACCCGCAAGTGAAATTCCATCGCACCGAGTACTTCACCCCGACGCGCGACCTGAATGCCGAAGACGTGATTTTCAGCTTCGACCGCATGCTCGACCCGGCCAATGCGTGGCACAAAGTCGCCCAGAGCGGCTTCCCGCATGCGCAATCGATGCAGTTGCCTGCACTGATCAAGAAGATCGACGCCCTCGATCCGCAGACCGTGCGTTTCACCCTCGACCACCCGGACTCGACCTTCCTGGCGACCCTGAGCATGGGCTTCGCCTCGATCTATTCAGCCGAGTACGCCGACAAACTGATGAAGGCAGGCACGCCCGAGAAGTTCAACAGCCAGCCAATTGGCACGGGGCCGTTCGTGTTCACCCGCTTCCAGAAGGACGCCTCGGTTCGCTACAAAGCCAACCCTGATTACTTCGGTGGCAAACCCTCTGTAGATCCGCTGATCTTTGCCATCACGCCGGACGCCAACGTGCGCCTGCAGAAATTGCGCCGTAACGAATGCCAGATCGCCCTGTCACCCAAGCCTCTGGACGTACAGGAAGCGCTGAAAGAGCCGACCCTGAAAGTCGAAAAGACTGACGCGTTCATGACCGCATTCGTCGGCATCAACAGCCAGCATCCACCACTGGACAAACCTGAAGTCCGTCAGGCCATCAACCTTGCCTTCGACAAGGCCAACTATGTCAAAGCCGTGTTCGAAGACACCGCCGAGGCGGCCAACGGCCCGTATCCGCCCAATACCTGGAGCTACGCGAAAAACCTTCCGGGTTACCCTCACGACATCCAGAAGGCCAAGGCGCTGATGGTCAAGGCCGGGCTCAAGGATGGCTTCCAGACCACCATCTGGACCCGCCCCTCCGGCAGCCTGCTCAACCCCAACCCAAGCCTCGGCGCTCAACTGCTGCAGTCCGACCTCGCGGAAATCGGCATTCAGGCCGAGATCCGCGTGATCGAATGGGGCGAACTGATTCGCCGCGCCAAGGCCGGTGAACACGACTTGCTGTTCATGGGCTGGGCTGGCGATAACGGCGACCCGGACAACTTCCTCACGCCGCAGTTTTCCTGCGCCGCCGTCAAATCCGGCACCAACTTCGCCCGCTACTGCAACCAGGACCTGGACAAGCTGATCAGCGCCGGCAAGACCACCGGCGAGCAAGGTGTGCGCAGCAAGCTCTACGAACAGGCCCAGACGCAGATCCAGCAGCAGGCGCTGTGGCTACCCCTGGCCCACCCGACGGCCTTTGCGCTGACACGCAAGGATGTCGAGGGGTACTCGGTCAGCCCGTTCGGTCGGCAGGATTACTCGAAGGTGAACGTCAAGTAATCCGCCTCAACACAGAACCCTGTAGGAGCCGGCTTGCTGGCGATAGCGTCGGCACGCTCAGCACCCATGCTGGATCTGCTGGCCCCATCGCCAGCAAGCCGGCTCCTACAATGTCCGCGTGCATCCCGTTACATCCACCCATACTCCGCCATCGACAGTGGGTCGCCATCACCGATGATGAAGTGGTCGAGCACCCGCACATCAATCAGCTCCAACGCCTTTTGCAGGCGCTTGGTGAGCACTCGGTCGGCCTGACTGGGGTCGGAGTTACCCGACGGGTGGTTGTGACAGAGGATCAATGCCGCTGCGTTGTTGGCCAAGGCGCGCTTGACCACCTCTCGCGGATGCACGCTGGTGTTGTCGATGGAGCCGCGAAACAGCGTCTCAAACCCCAGCACCTGATGCTTGGAATCGAGAAACAGGCAACCAAACACCTCGTGTGGCTCGTGACGCAGCATCGATTTCAGGTACTCGCGAACCGCCTGCGGATTCTCCAGTGCCGATTTTTGGCGCGCACGCTCGGCCAAATGACGCCTGCTCATTTCTTGAGCAGCTTGCAATTGAGCAAATTTCGCCGGCCCAAGCCCCAACTGCTTGCTGAACGTTTCCTGATCGGCTTCAAGCAGCGAACGCAGGCTGCCAAACTGATTCAACAGGTGTCGCGCCAGATCTACTGCGCTTTTACCCACCACGCCTGTCCGTAAAAATATCGCCAGCAGTTCGGCGTCCGAAAGACTTCCCGAGCCCTGTTCGAGCAACCTCTCCCGTGGCCGTTCCGCCGCTGGCCAATCGCGAATACTCATAGCACCTCCCTGTCTGTGGGCACCGCTGTTCCGTAGCGGTCGCTGTGATATCGTAGCCCATCTTTTTTGCGGGCGAATTCACCCTGGGGAGGGGGTTTCGCCACGTATGTCACCAACGAAT
This sequence comes from Pseudomonas sp. GM55, assembly GCF_000282395.1. Lineage (NCBI taxonomy): Bacteria > Pseudomonadati > Pseudomonadota > Gammaproteobacteria > Pseudomonadales > Pseudomonadaceae > Pseudomonas > Pseudomonas sp. GM55. The sequence continues at coordinate 6,861 of NZ_AKJJ01000047.1, forward strand.
TGAAAGGCAGGCCTATGCAGCGGCTGTATCGGAAACGCATTGTTCTGGGCGTCGGCGGCGGCATCGCTGCCTACAAGAGCGCCGACCTGGTTCGCCGCCTGATCGATCAGGGCGCCGAAGTGCGCGTGGTCATGACCCGAGGCGGCGCAGAGTTCATCACACCGTTGACCATGCAGGCTCTATCCGGGCACCCGGTCCACCTGGACCTGCTGGACCCGGCGGCCGAAGCGGCCATGGGCCACATCGAACTGGCCAAATGGGCCGACCTGGTGCTGATCGCCCCCGCCACGGCGGACCTGATCGCCCGCCTCGCCCAAGGCATCGCCGATGACCTGCTGACCACGCTGGTACTGGCCACCGACGCGGTGGTCGCCGTTGCGCCGGCCATGAACCAGGCCATGTGGCGCGATCCGGCGACCCAGGCCAACCTGCAAACCCTCGAAAGCCGCAACATCAAGGTCTTCGGCCCGGCCTCCGGCAGCCAGGCCTGTGGCGACGTCGGCCTGGGGCGCATGCTCGAAGCCCTTGAACTGGCCCAATGCGCCGCCGACTGCTTCCAGCGTCAGGCACTGACCGGTAAACACGTGCTGATCACCGCCGGCCCGACCCAGGAAAACATCGACCCGGTGCGTTACATCACCAACCACAGCTCCGGGAAAATGGGCTTTGCCCTGGCCGAAGCGGCCGTGGAAGCGGGTGCACGCGTGACCCTGATCACCGGTCCGGTGCACCTGCCGACCCCGGATCGCGTCACCCGCATCGACGTGGTCAGCGCCCGCGACATGTTGGCCGCCTGCGAAGCGGCGATCCCTTGCGACCTGTTCATCGCCTCGGCAGCAGTCGCAGATTACCGCCCGGAAGTCGTCGCCCCACAGAAACTCAAGAAAGATCCTACGAACGGCGACGGCTTGCTGCTGCAGATGGTGCGCAACCCGGACATTCTGGCCACCATCGCCACCCGTCCTGACCGCCCGTTCAGTGTCGGTTTCGCCGCCGAGACCGAGCACCTGCTCGATTACGCTGCTCGCAAGTTGAAAGACAAGAATCTCGATTTGATCGTCGCCAACGACGTCGCCAACCCGAGCATTGGCTTCAACAGCGAAGAAAACGCCTGCAGCGTCATCGACCGTGAGCTTCACGCCACACTCTTCGCCCAGACCAGCAAGAGCAAGATTGCTCGCCAGCTGATCACTTTTATCGCCGAACGTCTGAACCAGGTTTAATTTACATGCACGCTTTGCAAGCCAAGATCCTCGACCCCCGCATCGGCACCGAATTCCCGCTGCCGCAATACGCCACACCAGGCTCCGCCGGCCTCGACCTGCGCGCCATGCTGGAACAGGACACCGTGATCAAGCCGGGTGAAACCGTGCTGATCCCCACTGGTCTGTCGGTCTACATCGGTGACCCGAACCTGGCGGCGCTGATTCTGCCGCGCTCGGGGATGGGCCATAAGCACGGCATCGTGCTGGGCAACCTGGTGGGGCTGATCGACTCCGACTACCAGGGCCCATTGATGGTCTCCTGCTGGAACCGCGGCCAGACCGAATTCACCATGCCGGTTGGCGAGCGCCTGGCGCAACTGGTGCTGGTGCCGGTGGTGCAGGCTCATTTCGAGATGGTTGAAGAGTTTGTTGAAACCGAGCGCGGCACTGGCGGTTTCGGCCATACCGGTACCCGTTGATCCGGTCACGCTCTTCCGTGGCGGCGGATCAAGCTCCCTCGCCACAAAATTCAAATTGTCATCTGCAAGGTTTAGCACCGAAAATCAAGGCATTACCGGGCCAAACCCTTGCCGTCAGGGGCGTCATGGCCCTTTCATACCACGAACTCTCTGTGGAAAACGCCGTCATACCCTTCAGTTTGAACCTGCCGTCGAATGACTCGGCGGCCTGTCCAGCCACTTTCGAGATGGAGCATTTCCACAGATGAACACCCCGGCCAACATCGCACCCAAGTTCCCTGACAGCATTTTCCGCGCCTATGACATTCGCGGCACCGTTCCGGAGTTCCTGAACGCTGAGACCGCTTACTGGATCGGCCGCGCCGTCGGCTCCCAGAGCCTGGCCCAGGGCGAACCGAACGTGTCCGTCGGTCGCGATGGCCGCTTGTCCGGCCCGGAGTTGGTCGCGCAACTGATCAAAGGCATCGCCGACAGCGGCTGCCACGTCAGCGATGTCGGCCTGGTCCCGACTCCGGCGCTCTACTACGCCGCCAACGTGCTCGCCGGCAAATCCGGTGTAATGCTCACCGGCAGCCACAACCCGTCGAACTACAACGGCTTCAAGATCGTCATCGCCGGCGACACCCTGGCCAACGAACAGATCCAGGCCCTGCACGACCGCCTCAAGACCAACAACCTGAGCAGTGGCCAGGGCAGCATCACCCAGGTCGAGATTCTCGACCGCTACACCACTGAAATCGTCCAGGACATCAAGCTGGCCCGTCGTCTGAAAGTGGTCGTCGATTGCGGCAACGGCGCGGCCGGCGTGATCGCCCCGCAACTGATCGAAGCGCTGAACTGCGAAGTCATCCCGCTGTTCTGCGAAGTGGATGGCAACTTCCCGAACCACCACCCGGACCCGGGCAAGCCTGAAAACCTCGTGGACCTGATCAACAAGGTCAAGGAAACCAAGGCTGACATCGGCCTGGCCTTCGATGGTGATGGCGACCGCGTCGGCGTGGTAACCAACACCGGCAGCATCGTCTACCCGGACCGCCTGCTGATGCTGTTCGCCCGCGACGTCGTGGCGCGCAACCCTGGCGCCGAGATCATCTTCGACGTCAAATGCACCCGCCGCCTGATCCCGCTGATCAAGGAATACGGCGGCCGCTCGCTAATGTGGAAGACCGGTCACTCGTTGATCAAAAAGAAAATGAAACAATCCGGCGCCCTGTTGGCCGGCGAAATGAGCGGGCACATCTTCTTCAAGGAGCGCTGGTTCGGTTTCGACGACGGCATTTACAGCGCCGCGCGGTTGCTGGAGATCCTCAGCAAGGAAAAATCCTCGGCCGAAGAGTTGTTCGCTACCTTCCCGAACGATATTTCTACGCCGGAAATCAATATCCATGTGACCGAAGAGAGCAAATTCAGCATCATTGATGCATTGCACGATGCGCAGTGGGGCGCAGGCGCCGACCTGACCACCATTGACGGCGTGCGAGTCGACTATGCCAAAGGCTGGGGCCTGGTACGCGCATCCAACACCACACCGGTGCTGGTGCTGCGTTTCGAGGCCGATGACGAGGCTGAACTGCAACGCATCAAGGATGTGTTCCGCATCCAGCTCAAGCGCGTTGCACCTGATCTCCAACTACCGTTCTGATTCACCCGGAGCCCTGAATGACCCTCGAACGCGAAGCCGCCGCCAACACCGCCAAGGTCCTGTCCGAAGCGTTACCTTACATCCGCCGTTATGTCGGCAAGACACTGGTGATCAAATACGGCGGCAACGCGATGGAAAGCGAGGAGCTGAAAACCGGCTTCGCCCGCGACATCGTGCTGATGAAGGCCGTGGGTATCAACCCGGTGGTGGTTCACGGCGGCGGTCCGCAAATCGGTGACCTGCTCAAGCGACTGTCGATCGAGAGTCACTTTGTCGACGGCATGCGCGTCACCGACGCCGCGACCATGGACGTGGTGGAAATGGTCCTCGGCGGCCAGGTCAACAAGGACATCGTCAACCTGATCAACCGTCATGGCGGCAGCGCCATCGGCCTGACCGGCAAGGACGCCGAGCTGATTCGTGCGAAGAAGCTCACCGTCACCCGCCAGACCCCGGAGATGACCACCCCGGAAATCATCGACATCGGCCATGTGGGCGAAGTGGTCGGGATCAACACCGACCTGCTGAACCTGCTGGTCAAGGGCGACTTCATTCCGGTGATCGCGCCCATCGGTGTCGGCGCCAATGGCGAGTCGTACAACATCAACGCTGACCTGGTGGCCGGTAAAGTCGCCGAAGCGTTGAAGGCCGAGAAGCTGATGCTGCTGACCAACATCGCCGGCCTGATGGACAAGTCGGGCAAGGTCCTGACCGGCCTGAGCACTGCACAGGTCGACGAGCTGATCGCCGACGGCACCATCTACGGCGGCATGCTGCCGAAGATCCGTTGCGCGCTGGAAGCGGTCCAGGGCGGTGTGGGCAGCTCGTTGATCATCGACGGCCGCGTGCCAAACGCGATCCTGCTGGAAATCTTCACCGATACCGGCGTGGGCACCCTGATCAGCAATCGCAAGCGTCACTAAGCGATAGCGCACACAAAAAAGCCCCGCTCAGCCTGGCTGAGCGGGGCTTTTTTGCACGGATGCTCACCTGATAAACCGCGGTGCTTCAATCGCTGGCAAGCCAGCTCCTACAGGGATATCACCGATTCTGTAGGAGCTGGCTTGCCAGCGATAGCGATTAAACGGGCAAGGCCATCTTCAGATCAGACGCCGAACTGGGCGCGGTAGGCTTCGACGGCTGGCAGATGCTGCTTGAGCTGCGGATCGTCTGCCAGGAATTCCAGCACCTGGTTCAGCGAAACGATGCTGATCACCGGGATGCCGAAGTCACGCTCGACTTCCTGGATCGCCGACAACTCGCCGTTGCCGCGCTCCTGACGGTTCAGGGCGATCAGCACGCCTGCCGCCTTGGCGCCGTCCTGGGAGGCGATGATCTGCATCACTTCACGGATGGCGGTGCCGGCAGTGATCACGTCGTCGATGATCAGCACTTCACCGGTCAGCGGTGCGCCAACCAGGCTGCCGCCTTCGCCGTGGGCCTTGGCTTCCTTGCGGTTGAAGCACCATGGCAGGTCACGGTTGTGGTGCTCGGCCAGCGCAACAGCGGTGGTCGCCGCCAGCGGAATGCCTTTGTACGCAGGGCCAAACAGCACGTCGAACGCAATGCCGCTCTCGGCAATGGCAGCGGCGTAGAAACGACCCAGCTGCGCCAGGGCCGAACCCGAGTTGAACAAGCCCGCGTTGAAGAAGTAAGGACTGGTGCGCCCGGACTTCAGGGTGAACTCACCGAAGCGCAAAACGCCGCGATCGATGGCAAAACGGATGAAATCGCGCTGATACGCTTGCATGAAAAAAACCCCAAATACCACGGATTTAGCTAATTAGCTTGACGCCGTGTATCATACACGCACGCGATTTTTGGGGCCATTTATGCGGATCATCAGTGTGAACGTCAATGGTATTCAGGCTGCAGTCGAGCGTGGTTTGCTCAGTTGGCTGCAAGCACAGAATGCCGACGTCATCTGCCTGCAGGACACCCGTGCCTCCGCCTTTGAACTGGATGACCCAGCCTTCCAACTGGATGGCTACTTCCTTTATGCCTGCGATGCTGAAGTCCCTGCCCAAGGCGGTGTGGCTTTGTATTCGCGGTTGCAACCGAAGGCTGTCATCAGCGGTCTCGGTTTCGAGACGGCCGACCGCTACGGGCGCTACCTGCAAGCAGATTTCGACAAGGTCAGCATCGCGACCTTGCTGCTCCCTTCGGGGCAGAACGGCGATGAAGACTTGAACCAGAAGTTCAAGCTAATGGACGACTTCGCCCGTTATCTGGATAAACAGCGGCGCAAACGTCGCGAGTACATTTATTGTGGCTCGCTGTACGTGGCGCAACAGAAACTGGATATTAAAAACTGGCGTGACAGCCAGCAATCTCCGGGCTTCCTGGCACCTGAACGTGCCTGGATGGACGAGATTGTCGGCAACATGGGTTATGTCGACGCCCTGCGGGAAGTCAGCCGTGAAGGTGACCAGTACAGCTGGTGGCCGGACAACGAACAGGCGGAGATGCTCAACCTCGGTTGGCGCTTCGACTATCAACTGCTGACCCCGGGCCTGCGCCGCTTCGTACGCAGCGCACGCCTGCCACGCCAGCCGCGGTTCTCGCAACACGCACCGCTGATCGTGGACTACGACTGGACGCTGACGATCTAGGTTTGTTTGCACTGACAAAAAAGCCGACATTGCTCAGACAAGAAAATGCCCGTATCGCAAGATACGGGCATTTTTTATGAGCTGCACTCAAGTGACCTGAACTTCAAGCCGCGGAGAAAAACGGCAATGCAAGGTACAACTTGATTACGATGACATTAACAATGTCGATAAAGAAAGCGCCCACCATTGGCACCACCAAAAATGCTATCTGCGAAGGCCCGTAGCGTTGTGTCACCGCTTGCATGTTAGCGATGGCCGTTGGCGTGGCACCCAGCCCAAAACCGCAATGCCCTGCCGCCAGCACAGCCGCATCGTAGTTACTCCCCATCATCCTGAACGTCACAAAAATCGCAAACAGTGCCATGACCAACGTTTGTGCAGCCAGGATGATGAAGATCGGCAAAGCCAGTGCAGCCAGATCCCACAGTTTGAGTGACATCAGAGCGATCGCCAGAAACAGCGACAAACTGACATTCCCCAACACGGAGACTTCACGCTCAAATACCTGATACACGCCAAGCGCTGAAAGCCCGTTTCGCAAAAGTACCCCCACGAACAACACGCAAACGAATGTCGGCAACTCGAATGAGGTGCCTTGCAGCCACCCATTCAGGAGTGAGCCCGCCAGCAGACTGACAGCGATCAGAGCCAGTGTCTCGACAAGCGAAAATGATGTGATCGAGCGTTCTTTGTTCGGCTGTTCAAAGCCCCTGGGTAACCGTGGCTTTCCTTGCTCGCAGCCGGGGGTCTGGACACGACTGATGAGCAGGCGGGCAACAGGACCACCAATCAAACCGCCCAGCACCAGGCCAAACGTCGCGGAGGCCATGGCCAGTTCAGAGGCAGACGCCAGACCGAACTTTTCGCTGAACGTCGCCCCCCATGCAGCACCAGTACCGTGGCCCCCTGCCAACGTAATCGAGCCAGTCAGCAAGCCCATCAAAGGATCGAGCCCCAACGCCGTTGCGAGCCCGATGCCCATGGCATTCTGGATCACCAGGAGCCCGACCACCGCCAGCAGAAATATCCCCACGACGCGCCCGCCCTTCTTCAGGCTGGCGAAGTCTGCACTCAAGCCGATGGTGGCAAAAAACGCCAACATCAAGGGCGTTTGCAGCGAGGTGTCAAAGCGAACTTCAATATCGAGGGCCCTTAACGCCAGAAGACACAAGGCAACTACCAGGCCGCCTGCTACAGGCTCAGGGATATTATAAGTACGTAAAAAACCGACACGTGTGACAAGCGCGCGCCCCAGCAAAAGCACTAAAGAGGCGGCGACAAGTGTTCCGTAAAAATCAAGCTGAAGCATTCTGGATATTCTTGTTTATATATTCAGGGGCGAACTTTTTACCTGGACACGCCTCTTGAACAGATTGATTGGTCTCAATACTGATTGGTATTGGATTCAGAGGCCGTCAATGGTCCGAATATATCGAAATATTTCTTGAAAAATATTACTTGGGGCAACCTTATCAACCGCCAAGTCTCATTGCCAAGCCTACAAGCCGTACTGAGCTTCGCAGTTTGTGACTAAACGTGTAGGAAATATTATTTGCCCGAATGAACTTCATTTGAATGGCGAGCGAACAAGTACACAACATTAGAGATTAATCTGATTGCAAAAAAATGCCCCGACATGTCGGGGCATTTGTATTGGACGGCAAATAAACAGCATCAGCGCCCTGGCTTACTTGATCAACCGCCAGGTGAACGGGTAACGATAAGGCAACCCTTCATTGGCCTTAACTCCGGCAATGATCGTCAGCACCAGCGCACCGATCGCGATCAGGCCAAACAGGAAGAACCCGATAATCACCACCATCAGCAGGAAGCAAATGGCCGAGGCAATGGCGACGGTGATCTGAAAATTCAACGCCTCCTTGCCCTGGGCATCGATGAACGGGTCCATCTCGCGCTTCATCTGCCAGAGAATCAGCGGGCCGATGATCGTGCCGAACGGAATCCAGATCCCCAGCAAGGCGGACAAGTGACAAAACATCGCCCACTGACGCACCTCTTGGCTCGGCGTGGGCAGCGGTAGTTGCTCGTCACTCATGGTGTCCTCCTTGCCTGGAGCGGTTCGGTCAGTCGGCCAGTGCGGCCTTTTGCAGTTCGAAAATCTCGTTCATGCCTTTCCTGGCCAGCTCCAGCATGGCGTTCAGCTCTTCAGGCTGGAACGGCGCGCCTTCGGCAGTGCCCTGGACTTCGATGAAACCGCCAGTGCTGGTCATCACCACGTTCAGGTCAGTCTCGGCGGCCGAATCTTCCAGATAGTCGAGGTCGAGCACCGGCTCCCCCTTGTACATGCCCACGGATACTGCGGCGATCATTTGTTTGACCGGGTCGCCGCCCTTCAGGCCGCCACGCTTCTTGATGACCTTCAAGGCATCGATCAGCGCAACCATGGAGCCGGTGATCGAAGCAGTGCGGGTACCGCCATCAGCCTGGATCACATCGCAGTCGACGTACAGGGTGATGTCGCCCAGTTTGGACATGTCCAGCGCGGCGCGCAGGGAGCGACCGATCAGACGCTGGATTTCCAGGGTGCGGCCGCCCTGCTTGCCACGGCTGGCTTCGCGCTGGTTACGCTCGCCGGTAGCACGCGGCAGCATGCCGTACTCGGCAGTCAGCCAACCCTGGCCCTGGCCTTTCAGGAAACGCGGTACGCCCGGTTCAACGCTGACGGTGCAGATGACCTTGGTATCACCGAACTCGACCAGCACAGAACCCTCGGCGTGTTTGGTGTAGTTGCGAGTGATGCGGATCGAGCGGAGCTGATCGGCAGCGCGACCACTTGGACGTATCATAGGGAATACCTGTACTGGGGACGGAAAACTGCGGAGCATTATAGAGCCGACGGCCGCCACTGGGCACTTCTAAAAAAATCCGCCGACGACCGATGGCTCTGTACCGCGTGTCGGCGAAGGCCTTCCGCTCTTTGTCACACCCTGTGTTTGGGCGCATCCGCGCCACTGCGCTACAATCCTGCGCCTTTGCTGCCAGTCGGCTTTAATTCATTGATATCGGACTCCCGGAACCTCGGTTCTGTGCCGATTTGCATTGTGAGGTACCGCCATGGTGCACAGCATGACCGCCTTCGCCCGCGTCGAAAAAGCCGGCGTCCAGGGCACCCTGAGCTGGGAACTGCGGTCGGTCAACAGCCGCTACCTGGAACCCCACCTGCGCCTGCCGGAGTCCTTTCGCGACCTCGAGGGCGCTGTTCGTGAAGCCCTGCGCCAGGGTGTATCGCGAGGCAAGCTCGAATGCACCCTGCGCTTCACCGAAGAAAACACCGGTAAAGCGCTGCAAGTCGATCAGGAGCGCGCCGCGCAACTGGTCGCTGCCGCCGAGACTGTCGCCGGCCTGATCAAAAACCCGGCAGCGCTGAACCCGCTGGAAGTCCTGGCCTGGCCCGGCGTACTGGTTGGCGACGCCACCGACCCGCAAGCCTTGAACGCCGAAGCGCTGGCACTGTTCAATCAGGGTCTCAAAGAACTGAAGGCCGGCCGCGAGCGCGAAGGCGCGGAGCTGGCGCGGCTGATCAACGAGCGCCTGAGCTCCATCGAAGAAGACGTGGTGACCTTGCGCGAACTGGTCCCGCAAATGCTCGCCACCCAGCGCCAGAAAGTCCTCGACCGCTTCGCCGACATGAAGGCCGAGATGGATCCGCAGCGCCTGGAACAGGAAATGGTCATGCTCGCGCAAAAAAGCGACGTCGCCGAAGAACTGGATCGCCTGAGCACTCACATCATCGAAGTTCGCCGGGTGCTCAAATCCGGCGGCGCTGCCGGTCGGCGCCTGGACTTCCTGATGCAGGAACTCAACCGCGAAGCCAACACACTGGGCTCCAAAGCCTTCGACCCGCGCAGCACCCAGGCTGCGGTCAACCTCAAGGTGTTGATCGAGCAGATGCGCGAACAAGTGCAGAACATTGAGTAAGGCTACCCCGACATGACCCACAGCACCGGCACCCTGTACATCATTTCCGCCCCTTCGGGCGCGGGCAAGAGCAGCCTGGTCAAGGCCCTGACCGACGCCAATCCGGAGATTCGCGTATCGATCTCCCACACCACCCGTGCCATGCGTCCGGGTGAAGTGGACGGCGTGAACTATCACTTCGTGACCCGCGAAGAATTCGTAAAGATGGGCGAGCACGGTGACTTCCTCGAACGCGCGGAAGTCTTCGGCAACTTTTACGGCACCTCGCAAAGCCGCCTGCAGCAGACACTGGACGAAGGTCACGACCTGATCCTTGAAATCGACTGGCAAGGCGCCGAGCAAGTGCGCAAGCTGATGCCGCAGGCACGCTCGATTTTCATTCTGCCGCCGTCGCTCCAGGCCCTGCACCAGCGCCTGACCAACCGCGGCCAGGACAGCGACGAGATCATCGACGGCCGGATGCGTGAAGCCGTCAGCGAGATGAGCCATTACGTCGAATACGATTACCTGATCATCAACGACGATTTCGCCCACGCGCTGGACGATCTGAAAGCGATTTTCCGCGCCAATCAGCTGCAGCAGAAACGCCAACAGGTGCGTTTCGGCAAACTGCTGGCCGAATTGCTCGGTTAATCAGCTCTTCCCAAAACCGTTGCAAGGGCTTTACATTGGCACTTGCAGCGCGTTGAAGGGCTTGGTCAAAAAATCAGCGCTTCCCTAATCGCTGGTGATTTTTTAAACTGTTGAGTCCGCTCGCCCATCCGGGCAGCGCGCATATTGCATTTGCTACGAGGAAGACCATGGCCCGCGTAACCGTTGAAGACTGCCTAGAACACGTGGATAACCGCTTTGAGCTGGTCATGCTCTCTACCAAGCGTGCCCGTCAACTGGCCACCGGCGGCAAAGAGCCGAAAGTAGCATGGGAAAACGACAAGCCTACCGTCGTCGCCCTGCGCGAAATCGCTGAAGGCCTGATCGACTACGCAGCTATCGCCGAAGCCGAAATCGTTGAAGATGAACCGCTTTTTGCTGCATTCGAGGACGAGTCCAACGAGGCCGTCTAAGCCTATGCCTGGTCGACGTAGCACGGCGCGGGATCACAGCTTTTGGCAGGAGACATCATGCCGAGCATAGACGCCCTCGCCGATCGCTTATCGGCCTACCTCGGCAAGGACCAGGTCAACCTGGTCCGCCGAGCGTATTTCTACGCTGAACAAGCCCACGACGGCCAACGCCGCCGCAGCGGCGAAGCGTACGTCACGCACCCACTCGCGGTTGCGAATATTCTTGCCGACATGCACATGGACCATCAGAGCCTGATGGCTGCGATGCTGCATGACGTGATCGAAGACACCGGTATTGCCAAAGAGGCGCTGCAAGCGCAATTCGGCGAAACCGTGGCCGAACTGGTCGACGGGGTCAGCAAGCTGACCCAGATGAACTTCGAGACCAAGGCCGAAGCCCAGGCCGAAAACTTCCAGAAAATGGCCATGGCCATGGCCCGCGACATTCGCGTGATCCTGGTCAAACTGGCCGACCGCCTGCACAACATGCGCACCCTGGAAGTGCTGTCCGGCGAAAAGCGCCGGCGCATCGCCAAGGAAACCCTGGAAATCTATGCGCCCATCGCCAACCGGCTGGGCATGCACGCCATCCGCATCGAATTCGAAGACCTCGGCTTCAAGGCCATGCACCCGATGCGTTCCGCACGGATCTACCAGGCCGTCAAACGCGCCCGGGGCAACCGCAAGGAAATCGTCAACAAAATCGAAGAATCCCTCAGTCACTGCCTGGCCATCGATGGCATCCAGGGCGAGGTCAGCGGTCGCCAGAAACACCTCTACGGCATCTACAAGAAAATGCGCGGCAAGCGTCGGGCCTTCAACGAGATCATGGACGTCTATGCGTTCCGGATCATCGTCGACAAGGTCGATACCTGCTACCGCGTGCTGGGTGCTGTACATAACTTATATAAACCACTGCCGGGACGCTTCAAGGATTACATCGCGATCCCCAAGGCCAACGGCTATCAGTCGCTGCACACCACGCTGTTCGGCATGCACGGCGTGCCGATCGAGATCCAGATCCGCACCCGCGAAATGGAAGAGATGGCCAACAACGGCATCGCCGCCCATTGGCTGTACAAATCCAGCGGCGACGAGCAGCCCAAAGGCACCCATGCCCGCGCGCGCCAGTGGGTCAAGGGCGTGCTGGAAATGCAGCAACGCGCCGGCAACTCGCTGGAGTTCATCGAAAGCGTGAAGATCGACCTGTTCCCGGACGAGGTCTACGTGTTTACGCCCAAAGGCCGGATCATGGAGCTGCCCAAGGGTTCCACGGCGGTCGACTTCGCTTACGCGGTACACACCGACGTCGGCAACAGCTGCATTGCCTGCCGGATCAATCGTCGCCTCGCGCCGCTGTCCGAACCGCTGCAAAGCGGCTCCACGGTCGAGATCGTCAGCGCTCCCGGCGCGCGGCCGAACCCGGCCTGGCTCAACTTCGTGGTCACCGGCAAGGCCCGCACGCACATTCGCCATGCACTGAAACTGCAACGCCGTTCCGAATCCATCAGCTTGGGCGAACGCCTGCTGAACAAGGTCCTCAACGGTTTTGACAGCGCGCTGGAAAAAATCCCGGCCGAACGCGTCAAGGCCATGCTCGTCGAGTACCGTCTCGAACTGATCGAAGATTTGCTGGAAGACATCGGCCTGGGCAATCGCATGGCCTATGTGGTGGCCCGCCGACTGCTGGGCGAAGGCGAACAGTTGCCAAGCCCGGAAGGCCCGCTGGCCATTCGTGGTACCGAAGGCCTGGTGCTCAGCTACGCCAAGTGCTGCACGCCGATCCCGGGCGACCCGATTGTCGGCCACCTGTCCGCGGGCAAAGGCATGGTCGTGCACCTGGACAACTGCCGCAACATCAGCGAAATCCGCCACAACCCGGAAAAATGCATCCAGCTCTCGTGGGCCAAGGATGTCACCGGTGAATTCAACGTCGAGCTGCGCGTCGAGCTGGAGCACCAGCGCGGCCTGATCGCCCTGCTGGCCAGCAGCGTTAACGCGGCCGACGGCAACATCGAAAAAATCAGCATGGACGAGCGCGATGGTCGCATCAGCGTGGTCCAGTTGGTGGTCAGCGTGCACGACCGCGTGCACCTGGCCCGCGTGATCAAAAAACTGCGCGCCCTGACCGGGGTGACTCGCATCACCCGCATGCGTGCCTAAGCCCCCCCATTACAAGGAGTCATACATGACCAAGACCGTTATCACCAGCGACAAGGCCCCGGCCGCCATCGGTACTTACTCCCAGGCGATCAAGGCTGGCAATACCGTTTACATGTCGGGTCAGATTCCTCTGGACCCAAAAACCATGGAACTGGTCGAAGGCTTCGAAGCCCAGACCGTCCAGGTGTTCGAAAACCTCAAGGCCGTGGCTGAAGCCGCTGGCGGTTCGTTCAAGGACATCGTCAAACTGAACATTTTCCTCACCGACCTGAGCCACTTCGCCAAGGTCAACGAGATCATGGGCAAGTACTTCGACCAGCCTTACCCTGCCCGCGCCGCCATCGGCGTAGCAGCCCTGCCAAAGGGTTCGCAGGTTGAAATGGATGCCATCCTGGTCATCGAGTAATCCGTGCGGCGCAGCCCCGGGCTGCGCCGACTGCTCTGCTGTAAAGAAAGCTTGAAAGGATTCCACCATGCGCAACGCGCTTGCTCTCTCGCTGCTCGCCCTGTTCCTGGGCGGATGTGCCAGCAACCCTGCCGATCGTGATATCAGCGGCACCTGGATCAACCAGGTGGCGATCGATGCTGCCGCCAAAGGCGTCCCCCTGCGTGAAGCGCTCCAGGCCTATGGCCCGAACCTGGAATGGGACATCAACACCAAGGCCAGCCAGGCCCGCTACACCAACGGTTTTGAAAACGTCGAAGGCAAACTGCTGGGTGAAGAATCCGGCGCCTGGAAAGTCGACTTTTATGGCAGTTCGGCCAGCGAACTGAAGCGTGACGGCAAGCAACTGAGCCAGTCTGCCAGCGACAACGAGCCCGAGCAGGTTTTCGATCGCGCCCAGATTCAGGTACCGGACGGCGCTCCGATCGGCGCCAGTTTCGAGCGCGCGCTGTATTCAGCCTACATGGGCGGTGGCTGGACAATCGTCAGCGGCCCCGGCGAAGGCAGCACGGTTCAATTCCAGGCCGACGGCCAGGTGAGCGGCCTGCCAGGCAGCGATCGTTATGCGTTGTGCCTGGCCGGCGATTGCGCATCCATGAGCGGCGGCAATGACAACATGTGGCTGCAACTCAACGGCCAGGGCAACGCCTGGATCTTTGCGCGCAAGGGCAAGGAGCTGGAAATTTTCCAGGCCGTGAACACGGCGCAGGCGGACGAGATGCCCTCGTTCACCCCGGGCGAGCGCAAGTGGTTGCTCGAGAAGCAGTAACCCGCCCCTAAAAAACAACGCAATACCTATGTAGGAGCCGGCTTGCCGGCGATAGCGGCGTAACAATCAACGTTGATGTTGGATGTGACGGTCCTATCGCCGGCAAGCCGGCTCCTACAGTTTTATGGTGATTGAAAGTTAGCAGCGCCCCTCAAGAATCGCCGCATACCCCTCGCGGAAGCTCGGATACTTCGGCGCCCAGCCCAAGGCTTTGGCCCGCGCATTAGTGCAACGCTTGCTGCCGGTGCGACGTACGCTGGCGTCGTCGTCCCACTCGGTCACGCCCAGATACCCGCGCAACCAGTTCACCACATCGGCCAGCGCTGCCGGCTCGTCATCGACGCCGATATAAACATCATCCAGCGCCACTCCACGCCGATCCGCCTCAAGCAGGCATGCCATCAACCCTGCGGCATCGTCCGCATGAATCCGATTGGCATACAACGGTGGCTCGACCGCCACGCGATAACCCCGGCGCACCTGCGTCAGCAGCCATTCACGGCCGGGGCCGTAAATGCCGGTCAGGCGCACGATACTGGCCGGTATGCCGCTTTTAAGAGCAAGTTGCTCGGCCTCGAGCATCACACGTCCGGAATAGCCCGCCGCCACGGCCGGTGAAGCCTCGTCGATCCATTCGCCATCCTGCTGACCGTAAACACTGCTGCTGGAAACGAACAGCAGGCGGTTGGGCACCTGTCCATAGTCGTTCAGCCACTCCAGCACATGCTCCAGGCCCTGGACATAGGCCGCACGGTAACCGGCCTCATCGTGATCGGTGGCCGCCGCGCAATACACCAGGTAATCCACGGCACCGACTGGCCAAGTGGCCGGGCAGTCTTTGTTGAACAAGTCACCGGCAACGCCGATGACGCCCTCGGGCAGACGTGAAACGTCCCGTCGCAGGCCATGGACCTCCCACCCTGCCGCCAGCAATTGCGTGGCCAGGCGGCTGCCGACATCACCGCAGCCGGCGATCAAAACAGTAGGCGCAGACATCAGAAAACTCCCATCGGAAAGCCACAGACTAGCGCCGGCAATAGACAGGCGGCTAGCAATGCAGGAAAAAAAGAGACGCTATTACTTTTGTTAACAAGAATTACTTGCAATAATGCGTCCCACTTTTGTTCTCGGCCTTTCGAGGCCTGGAAGAACATCATCCGTTTATTCTCTCAGGTCCGGCCAGCATGACACGCAATCAATTCCCCGCTTCGCCAACCAAACGACCTCGCGCCTGGAGCGCGGTGGCCGCCCTGCTCCTCAGCCTGATGCTGGCACCGGTTGCCGCTTTCGCTGACGCCCAGGCGCCTGCCACTCCAGCTGCCGCAGCCGCTGCTCCTGCCGATCACGCAGCCGTGGCGCCTGCCGCCACCGACCCGGCTCAGGCTGCGGACACCCTTGGCGAAGACGCTCCTGAAGTCCTCGAAGCCGACAACACGCTGGGCATGGCCCATGACCTGTCGCCGTGGGGCATGTACAAGAATGCCGACATCATCGTGAAAATCGTGATGATCGGCCTGGCCATCGCCTCGATCATCACCTGGACCATCTGGATCGCCAAGGGTCTTGAGTTGATGGGCGCCAAGCGTCGTCTGCGCGATGAAATCGCCCAGCTGAAAAAATCCGCCTCCCTCAAGGCAGCCAGCGCCACTGCGGCAAAGGAAGGCACTCTGGCCAACCTGCTGGTCCATGATGCTCTCGAAGAGATGCGCCTGTCGGTCAACAGCCGCGAGAAAGAAGGCATCAAGGAACGCGTCAGCTTCCGCCTTGAGCGCTTGGTCGCGGCCTGCGGTCGCAACATGAGCAGCGGCACCGGCGTACTCGCAACCATCGGTTCCACCGCGCCGTTCGTCGGCCTGTTCGGTACCGTGTGGGGCATCATGAACAGCTTCATCGGCATCGCCAAAACCCAGACCACCAACCTCGCCGTCGTGGCTCCCGGCATCGCCGAAGCCCTGCTGGCGACCGCGCTGGGCCTGGTTGCAGCGATTCCGGCGGTGGTGATCTACAACGTGTTTGCCCGCTCCATCGCCGGCTACAAGGCGCAGGTGTCCGACGCTTCGGCGCAAGTCCTGCTGCTGGTCAGCCGCGACCTCGATCACCAGCCTGAGCGCAGCTCGCAACCGCACATGGTGAAAGTGGGGTAATCGGCCATGGGCCTGCATTTGAAAGAAGGGGCAGACGACGATCTGTCCGAAAACCACGAAATCAACGTCACGCCGTTTATCGACGTGATGCTGGTGCTGTTGATCATCTTCATGGTGGCAGCCCCGCTGGCCACCGTGGACATCAAGGTCGACCTGCCCGCCTCCACCGCCAAACCGGCGCCGCGGCCAGAGAAACCGGTATTCCTCAGCGTCAAGGCGGACCAGCGCCTGTTCCTCGGTGAAGACGAAGTGAAGGCCGAAGCACTCGGCGCCACGCTCGACGCCAAAACCCAGGGCAAGAAAGACACGACGATCTTCTTCCAGGCCGACAAAGGCGTGGATTACGGCGACCTGATGAGCGTGATGGATAACCTGCGCTCGGCGGGTTACCTGAAGGTCGGTCTGGTCGGTCTCGAGTCGGCAGTCAAGAAATGATCACGACGCGCCATAAACTGACGCGTTACAGCGGTAGCCTGGCCGTGGTGCTGGGCGTTCACGCGCTGGCCATCGCGCTGGCGCTGAACTGGTCCGCCCGCCCGCCCATCGAATTGCCACCCCAGGCAATGCTGGTCGAACTGGCACCGGTTCCTGCCCCGCCACCGCCTGCTCCGCCGAAGGTCGTCCCCCCCCCGCAGCCACCGGCTCCGGTTGAAGAACTGCCGATACCCAAGCTCGCTGAAGCGCCGAAAGCTGAAATTGCCGTGCCCAAGCCGGTCAAACCCAAGCCCAAGCCGCAGCCGCCCAAACCGGTAGAAAAGAAACCTGATCCGCCAAAGGAAAAACCGTCCGAAGAGAAGCCTGCCGACACGCAGCCGACTCAGGCACCGACGGAAAAATCCGCCCAGCCTGCACCGGGCCCATCGCCAGCGCAGTTAGCGGCGAAGGCCAGTTGGCAAGGCACGTTGCTGGCACACCTGCAGAAGTACAAAAAGTACCCTGCCAGTGCTCAGGCGCGGGGCAAGGAAGGCATGAACCGTCTGCGCTTCGTGGTGGACGGCGAAGGCAACGTGTTGTCGTTCGAACTGGTGGGCGCTTCCGGCACCGCCGATCTGGACCGGGCCACCCTGGAAATGATCCGACGCGCACAACCGCTGCCCAAGCCACCGGCCGACATGCTGACCAACGGCTCGATCGAAATTGTTGCACCCTTTGTTTACTCGCTGGAAAAACGCCGGCGGTAACGGCTGAGCTGTAGGAGCTGGCTTGCTAGCGATGAGGCACACACATCCAACATCGTAGTTGGCTGATACACCGCTATCGCTGGCAAGCCAGGTCCTACAATGATTGAGCCATCTGCGCAAAAGGCACCGAAAGGTGCCTTTCGCTTATCTGCCAGCGGCAAACCGGTATTACCCGGTGTCACGCGACACTCTCAGTCTGATAACGTGCGTCTATCGATTGCAGCCGGTATGCTTGGCCCGCAACTTCATGGACGCTTGCTATGACCCTCACAGAATTACGCTACATCGTTACCCTCGCCCAAGAGCAGCACTTCGGCCACGCGGCCGAGCGTTGCCACGTCAGTCAGCCGACCCTTTCGGTGGGCGTGAAAAAGCTTGAAGACGAACTCGGTGTGCTGATTTTCGAGCGCAGCAAAAGCGCCGTGCGCCTGACGCCGGTCGGCGAAGGCATCGTGGCCCAGGCTCAAAAGGTACTGGAACAGGCCCAGGGCATCCGCGAACTGGCCCAGGCTGGCAAGAACCAGCTGACCGCCCCGCTGAAAGTCGGCGCGATCTATACCGTCGGGCCATACCTGTTCCCGCACCTGATTCCGCAACTGCACCGGGTAGCCCCGCAGATGCCGCTGTACATCGAAGAAAACTTCACCCACGTGCTGCGCGACAAACTGCGCAACGGCGAACTCGACGCGATCATCATCGCCCTGCCGTTCAGCGAAGCCGACGTGCTGACCCTGCAACTCTACGACGAGCCGTTCTACGTGCTGATGCCGGCCCAGCACCCGTGGACGCAAAAAGAATCCATCGACGCCAGCCTGCTCAACGACAAGAGCCTGCTGCTGCTCGGTGAAGGTCACTGCTTCCGCGACCAGGTGCTGGAAGCCTGCCCGACCCTGACCAAAGGCAACGACGGCGCCAAGCACACCACGGTGGAATCCAGCTCCCTGGAAACCATTCGCCACATGGTCGCGTCCGGCCTGGGCATTTCGATCCTGCCGTTGTCCGCGGTAGACAGCCATCACTACGCCCCCGGCGTGATCGAAGTGCGTCCGTTGTCGGCGCCCGTACCGTTCCGCACCGTGGCCATTGCCTGGCGCGCCAGCTTCCCGCGCCCGAAAGCGATTGAAATCCTCGCCGACTCCATTCGCCTGTGCTCGGTGGCCAAGCCAGCGGCGCAAGTCGCTGTAGGCTAAGCAACGGTCATGAGCGAGTTGTCGCAAGTGTCGGTGACGGCACTCAAGGGTGTCGGTGAAGCCATGGCCGAGAAACTGGCCAAGGTCGGCCTGGAAAACCTCCAGGACGTATTGTTTCACCTGCCCCTGCGCTATCAGGATCGCACCCGCGTGGTCCCGATCGGCGCGTTGCGACCCGGTCAGGACGCCGTCATTGAAGGCACTGTCAGCGGTGCTGATGTGGTCATGGGGCGGCGGCGCAGCCTCGTGGTTCGGTTGCAGGATGGTACCGGGGGCTTGAGCCTGCGCTTCTACCATTTCAGTAACGCGCAGAAAGAAGGCCTCAAGCGCGGCACGCGGGTTCGCTGTTACGGCGAGGCGCGGCCCGGTGCTTCGGGGCTGGAGATCTACCACCCGGAATACCGCGCCATCACCGGCGACGAGCCGCCGCCCGTGGATGAAACCCTGACCCCGGTGTACCCGCTCACCGAAGGCCTGACCCAACAGCGCTTGCGCCAGTTGTGCATGCAGACCCTCACCCTGCTCGGCCCCAGCAGCCTGCCCGACTGGCTGCCGAACGAACTGGCCCGGGACTACCAACTGGCGCCGCTGGCCGATGCGATTCGCTACCTGCACAACCCGCCCGCCGATGCCGACGTCGATGAACTGGCCCTCGGTCACCACTGGGCACAGCACCGCCTGGCCTTCGAAGAACTGCTGACCCATCAACTGTCGCAACAGCGCCTGCGTGAAAGCATGCGTGCCCTGCGTGCACCAGCAATGCCCAAGGCAACCAAGCTGCCAGCCAAATACCTGGCCAACCTCGGCTTCAACCCGACCGGTGCCCAGCAACGGGTCGGCAACGAAATCGCTTACGACCTCAGCCAGCACGAACCGATGCTGCGGCTGATCCAGGGTGACGTCGGCGCCGGTAAAACCGTGGTCGCCGCCCTCGCCGCGCTGCAAGCGCTGGAGGCCGGTCATCAGGTGGCCCTGATGGCGCCCACCGAGATTCTCGCCGAACAGCACTTCATCACCTTCAAGCGCTGGCTCGAACCGCTGGGCATCGAAGTCGCGTGGCTCGCCGGCAAGCTCAAGGGCAAGAACCGTACGGCCGCGCTGGAGCAAATCGCCAACGGCACGCCGATGGTGGTTGGTACTCACGCGCTGTTCCAGGATGAAGTGCAATTCCAGAACCTGGCGCTGGTGATCATCGACGAACAGCACCGCTTCGGGGTGCAGCAGCGTCTGGCCTTGCGACAGAAGGGTGTTGGCGGGCGCATGTGCCCGCACCAGCTGATCATGACCGCCACGCCGATTCCGCGCACGCTGGCCATGAGCGCCTACGCCGATCTCGACACCTCGATCCTCGACGAATTGCCCCCCGGCCGAACACCGGTAAACACCGTGCTGATCACCGACACCCGGCGAGTCGAAGTCATCGAGCGGGTACGCAGCGCTTGCGCCGAAGGGCGTCAGGCCTATTGGGTTTGCACCCTGATCGAAGAGTCGGAAGAGTTGACCTGCCAGGCCGCCGAAACCACCTTCGAGGACCTCACCGCCGCCCTCGGCGAGTTGAAGGTCGGGCTGATCCACGGCCGTATGAAGCCTGCGGAAAAAGCCGCAGTGATGGCCGAATTCAAGGCCGGCAACCTGCAACTGCTGGTCGCGACCACGGTGATCGAAGTGGGCGTCGACGTGCCCAACGCCAGCCTGATGATCATCGAGAACCCCGAGCGCCTGGGCCTGGCACAACTGCACCAGTTACGCGGCCGCGTTGGCCGGGGCAGCGCCGTCAGCCATTGCGTGCTGCTCTACCATCCACCGCTGTCGCAGATCGGCCGTCAACGGCTGGGCATCATGCGCGAAACAAACGACGGCTTTGTCATCGCCGAAAAAGATCTCGAACTGCGCGGCCCCGGTGAAATGCTCGGCACACGGCAAACCGGCCTGCTTCAATTCAAGGTCGCCGACCTGATGCGCGACGCCGATTTGCTGCCCGCCGTGCGGGATGCCGCCCAGGCATTGCTCGAGCGCTGGCCGACCCACGTCAGCCCGCTACTCGATCGATGGCTGCGTCATGGCCAACAATACGGCCAAGTGTGACAACCGTCACGGATTCTGAGGCGTGGCCCCAATCAAGCTGGTTATACTCCTGCAATTGTTTTAGTACGGATACAGACCATGACCGAAGTTGCCTTCGCACCCGACACCCCGCACGCTCCGTCGGTTATTCGGCTGATGCTGGGCAAGCTGGGCATTGCCTACGAAGAAGTGCTGGATCATCACGGCCTCAATGCCGCGCGCAAAGTGCAGGCCGTTCTGCTGGATGACAGTGTCGGCGCGTTGATGGTGCTGTTTGCGCAAAGCCAATTGCTGGACCTCAATCGCCTGACCGAACTCACCGGTCGCCGCCTCACCGCCGTACCCACCGAACGCCTGACAAAAATGCTCGGCAAGCACAACCTCAGCTTGCTGCCGGGTCTGCCGGCGCTGACCAGTTCACCATGCCTGTATGACGAAAGCCTGCTGCGCGAGCCGAAGTTGCTGATCAACTCTGGTGAGCCGGGCGTGCTGCTGGAAATCTCCAGCGAAGACTTCAAGACGACCATGCTGACCAAGGCCAGCGCCGCCAACTTCGGCGAAAACCTGACCAGCATTCGCCCCAACCTCGACCGCCCCGATGACGACCGCGAGGAAATCACCCAGGCCGTCCAGGCGTTCACCGCGCGGCGCATCCAGCAACGTCTGGAAGCGACCATCGAGATTCCGCCGTTGGCCGAAACCGCACAAAAAATCATCAAACTGCGCGTCGACCCCAACGCCACCATCGACGACATCACCGGCGTGGTCGAAACCGACCCGGCGCTGGCCGCACAAGTGGTGAGCTGGGCGGGATCGCCGTACTACGCTTCACCGGGCAAGATCCGTTCGGTGGAAGACGCCATCGTGCGCGTTCTGGGCTTCGACCTGGTGATCAACCTGGCGCTGGGCCTGGCCCTGGGTAAAACCCTGAGTCTGCCCAAGGACCATCCGCAACACTCCACGCCGTACTGGCAGCAATCGATCTACACCGCCGCCGTCATCGAAGGCCTGACCCGCGCTATGCCGCGCGCCCAGCGCCCGGAAGCCGGCCTGACCTACCTGGCCGGCCTGCTGCACAACTTCGGCTACCTGCTGCTGGCACACGTGTTCCCGCCGCACTTCTCGCTGATCTGCCGCCACCTGGAGGTCAACCCGCACCTGTGCCACAGCTTTGTGGAACAACACCTGCTGGGCATCAGCCGCGAACAGATCGGCTCATGGCTGATGCGCTACTGGGACATGCCCGAAGAGCTGGCCACCGCCCTGCGCTTCCAGCACGACCCGGCCTACGACGGCGCCTACGCCGAATACCCGAACCTGGTCTGCCTGTCGGTGCGCCTGCTGCGCAGCCGTGGCATCGGCTCAGGTCCCGACGAGGACATCCCGGACGCCCTGCTCGAACGCTTGGGCCTGAGCCGTGCCAAGGCCGAAGACGTCGTCAGCAAAGTGCTTGAGGCAGAAGTGCTGCTGCGTGAACTGGCTTCGCAGTTCACTCAAGGCTGAAAAGCATCGTCGGAACGCCGCCCGGGGCAAGCCCGCTCCCACAGAATTTAAGCGATCCCTGTGGGAGCGGGCTTGCCCGCGATGAATACACCTCGGTCTAACTGAAAAACCTCAAGCCTTGGGTTTGGCCTTCTTCGGCTTCAAATACTTGGTCAGCCCCTGGAACCAGATCACCAGCGCCGGGTTGCCCTTGATCTGAATCGACTTGTCCTGAATCCCGGTCATGAACGCCAGTTGCTTGTTCTTCGCCTGCATCGTGGCAAAGCCGTACGCGGCGTCTTTAAAGGCAATCGCAAACGCAGGCTCGGCATGCACACCCGATTGGCTGGTAATACGCTGGTCCTTCACACGGAAATGCCGCGCCACTTTCCCGTCCAGGGTCTGCAACTGAAACACCAGGTCCTTGTCACCCAACTGCTGCTGAAACGCCGGATTGGTCCGGCTGGCCTTACCCATCAACAAACCCAGCATCCACAGCAGAAAACGAAATTTCATGCGTAAGCCTCAGAAGAAAAATGAACGGCCGGGGCAGTGTAACTGCTTCGAACGAGAACGCCACTGTTGCGTATCGTTAGAGGGAGATGATGTGATTTTTGGCGCTGATGACTACCAAGTCACGGAACAAGTAGAGTGATGTAGTCGCTCCCGGCAGGATGCTTCTACCGGCATCAATCGACCCATTGCTGGCGTTCAAATCAGTCTACGAAAACCAAGGTGATTCAGATCACGCTACCCGTTGTTGCATGCGCTAGTTCTGGTGATTTTTTTGCCCTTTACTGCTTTCCGAAAAAGGTAGCTTTGGCTTTGAAAAACAAACAGGAAATATCCCGAAAATAAAAGGCCTTTCTTTGTAGATAAAGTGGCAAAAAACCTGAAAAAAAACACCCGCCAAGGCGGGTGTTCATTATGCGAACTGAGTTTGTTCCATGAACTAGCATTTTCATGCAAGTGTTATCTCACGGATTAGAACCAGCCTTTTTTTCCGACAACATAAGTTTGCTCAAAGTCCTCTTCGGACTTAGTCAGATAAATAATAAATTCAACAAATGCGATGATCCCGATAATGAAGGAAGGAATGCCGAGCAAAAT
This sequence comes from Pseudomonas sp. GM55, assembly GCF_000282395.1. Taxonomy (NCBI): domain Bacteria; kingdom Pseudomonadati; phylum Pseudomonadota; class Gammaproteobacteria; order Pseudomonadales; family Pseudomonadaceae; genus Pseudomonas; species Pseudomonas sp. GM55. The sequence goes on from NZ_AKJJ01000047.1 coordinate 30,350, forward strand.
CCATCCAAACAGGAAGACCAGCAGCATGATCATTGCCTGCTTGGTGTAGCCCAGATAGAACTTGTGGGCTCCAAATGCGCCGAGAAAGAATGCGAGCAACAAAGCGGGTATCTTTTTAGAGTTTCCGGTCAGCGACACACTCTCCAGATAGATCGCCTCAGCCGCTCCGTTATTAGCGGAGAAGTCCACACGGCTACCCGCTTTAGGTAGAATTGTGCTTTTCCACTGCGCGACGGAAAATGTGTAACGGTTACCATCATCACCTGAGATGACACCACTACGGCTCGTTGAATCAAACTCGAGAACCTTACCTTTCATTTACCACTCCCTTTGAAATTTCACACCGCGTTCAGTGTTTTTTTGAAGCGAATCTCAATTGAACTTGAGCATGCCACTAGCTTGAATCGGACATGGAATGCACTACGGTATACACGTCAAATGAAAGCCACTAAACGCATCTGCCAAAGCGCTAGCGCCGCGATTTAGCGGTACGGCCTAGTATTATAAAAATGATTAATGAGCCCGCAGCTGCATGACCTTTAGTTCAAAAAAATGATTGAATCATGCCGATGATGGCATTTCAATAGCACCTAGATTTTTTTTGAGCGAGGATAAATGCCGGCATTGGGGAGATGTTCTCCGCCACCTCCCCAGAGCTCATGCGAGAACACACAAGATCAGCGCCCTCATGTTGGCATTCATAGTAATGCCATTTTTTGTTGAGCCAGAAGGTTCTCGCTCACGCATTGAGCGACTGCTTTTGGCTGTGGATTCAACCGGTCGACGCAACAGATTGACTGAATCGTTCAGCGGGCGTTTCGTAGTTGAGTGTTTTTCGAGGGCGGCGATTCTCGCCAAGCAACAAAGCGGACCCGGCTGATTCGCCACCCACAAAAAATGGGCACCCAACCCTGGTTGGCGTGCCCATTTTTTATTCCGCTCCCCGCTACGCGGGTTGGGGGAAAAGGATTACGGATTAACGCTATCTTTCAACGATTTCCCAGGCTTGAAAGCAACGGTGTTGCTGGCCTTGATTTTGACGGGTTCACCGGTTTGCGGGTTTTTGCCGGTGCGGGCACCGCGATGGCGTTGCAGGAAGGTGCCGAAGCCCACGAGCGTCACGCTGTCTTTGCGGTGCAGGGCACCAGTGATTTCTTCAAGAACGGCGTTGAGAACGCGGTTGGCTTGTTCTTTGGTGAGGTCTGCTTTTTCAGCAATGGCTGCAGCTAGTTCTGGTTTACGCATATGAGTGAAGCCCCTTTGACGGTTTGTTGTTGTTATGTCCGTGCTGCCCTCTGCGGAGCAGCGCCAAAAGCGCCGCAGGTGCTCTACTCTGCGGCAGACGGGAGTGAGGATGGCACGCAGTGAGGCCCCGCGCCAGTATCGGCGCGGCCTTTGTTAGGGCAAAAGGGGGGTGATTCCGACAGAACGTCCAGTATTTATGCCAGCAGGGCCGGAAGCTCTTTGTTCAGGGCCAGTTTTTCCATCACGGCGGCACCGGTGAGGGCATAACCGAGCAGTTTGCCCGCAGCATCGCGGCATAAAACCTTGATGTCGGCGCCCTGCCCTTCGACTGTCCAGATGCCTTCTGCGCCCCGTGGTGGCGGGGACACCACCAACGGGCACACCGGGGTTTTGACGGTGATCGGCATCGGGCCATAGGTGACGGCGGTCGGGTTGCCGGCCAGGGTTTGCGCCAGCGCTCGCGCACAGCTCATCAGGGGCATGACGTACAGCAGGTTCAACCCATCGACCTCGGCGCAGTCGCCCAGGGCGTAGATGTTGGCGTGGGAGGTCTTCAGGTGCCGGTCGACCATGACGCCGCGGTTGACCTGCAAACCGGCCGCTGCCGCCAGGTCGACGCGCGGGCGCAGGCCAATGGCCGAGACCACCACGTCGCACGGGATCACTTGGCCATCGGAGAGGTGCGCTTCCAGACCATCTGCCACGCGTTGCAGGCGGTTGAGCACCGGCCCGAGGTGGAAACGCGCGCCGAGGCTTTCGAGGCCAGCCTGCACCGCAGCGGCGGCCGCCGGGTGCAGCAGGGTCGGCATGACTTGTTCGCACGGTGCAACCAGTTGCACTTCGTAGCCGCCCAGGGTCAGGTCGTTGGCGAACTCGCAGCCGATCAGGCCGGCGCCGAGCAGCAGCACACGGCGCTTGCCAGCGGCCGCTGCACGGAAGCGTGCGTAATCTTCCAGGTCGTTGATCGGGAATACGCAATCCGCCGCGTCGCCTTCAATGGGTACGCGCACGGTTTCGGCGCCCCAGGCCAGGATCAGGTCGCGGTAGATCACCGCTTCTTCACCGATCCACAGGCGTTTGTGGCCCGGGTCGATGCCGCTGATGCGCGTGTGGGTGCGTATTTCGGCCTTGAGTTGCTCGGCCATGGTGCCAGGTTCGGCCATGCTCAGGCCGTCGGCATCCTTGTTTTTGCCGAAACCGGTGGAGAGCATCGGCTTGGAGTAGGAGCGCCCGTCATCGGCGGTAATCAGCAGCAGCGGGGTTTCGCTATCGAGTTTGCGAAACTCGCGGGCCACGTTGTAGCCAGCCAGGCCGGTGCCAATGATTACGACAGGTGCGTTCATTCCTTACTCCTCAATTATTCAGGCAGCGATTTCGATCATTTCAAAATCCATCTTGCCCACACCACAGTCCGGGCACAGCCAGTCTGCCGGGACGTCTTCCCAACGGGTGCCCGGCGCAATGCCGTCATCCGGCCAACCGTCGGCTTCGTTGTAGATCAGGCCGCAGACAATACATTGCCACTTTTTCATCAAGTACTTCCTCAGGGTTCAGGCGTTTTGCCGGCCGGACGGTCGATGGTTGCAGCACGGCCGTCCAACTCAGCGCGTTTTGTACTGATCGGGGCCGTCGGATGCAAGCCTGTTCGGCGCAACGGCAGGCCATTTCAATCGATATCGGCGGCTGACATGTTAAGCTCGCCGCCTCATTTGCTGCCAATAATGACTCATTGTGCATCACACAGAATCCCCCTCTCCAGCTCCGCTCTGGCTCTCCCGCAGTGAACTGGCGCCCCTCCCCGATGCTTCTACCCTCGACTGGCTGTTCGACGAAGGCTCGCTGACCAGACGTCTGATTCATCTGTCGAATGATGCCTTCAGCGTCTCGCCAATGTTCGAAGGCTGGCAGCCTTTGCGCGCCGACGAATGCGCGGCGCTGGACCTGGCCGAAGGCAGTGAGGGCTGGGTGCGTGAAGTGTATTTGCGCGGTCATGGCGAGGCGTGGGTGTTTGCGCGCAGCGTAGCGTCACGCAGTGCATTGCAAGGCGACGGTTTGCACATGGACGAGCTGGGTAGCCGCTCGCTGGGCGAATTGCTGTTTTGCGATCATGCCTTCCAGCGCCGGGCCATCGAGGTTTGCCATTATCCGCAAGCGTGGCTGCCCGCCGAGGCGCAGTCGCCTGAGCTGTGGGGCCGCCGTTCACGCTTCGATCGCGGCGCCTTGAGCGTTCTGGTGGCCGAAATTTTCCTGCCGACCCTGTGGAAGGCCGCCCGTGCCCAACCGGAGAGCCGCTGATGTACCAAAGCCTGCTCAAGTCATTGAACCGCTTGAACCCTCGGGCCTGGGACTTCATTCAGCTGACCCGCATGGACAAGCCGATCGGCATTTACCTGCTGCTGTGGCCGACGCTGTGGGCGCTGTGGATTGCCGGCAAGGGCTCACCGTCCCTGGCCAATATCGTGATCTTCGTCCTTGGCGTGGTGCTGACCCGCGCCGGCGGCTGCGTGATCAACGACTGGGCGGACCGCAAGGTCGATGGCCATGTGAAGCGTACCGAGCAACGGCCACTGGTCAGCGGCAAGATCAGCTCCAAAGAGGCGCTGGTGTTCTTCGCACTGCTGATGGGCGTGAGTTTCCTGCTGGTGCTGTGCACCAATGCCGCGACGGTCTGGCTGTCATTGGGCGGTTTGGCGCTGGCATTCAGTTATCCCTTCATGAAGCGCTACACCTATTACCCGCAAGTGGTGCTGGGTGCCGCATTTTCGTGGGGGATGCCGATGGCGTTCACCGCAGAAACCGGTGAATTGCCGGCTGTCGCGTGGCTGCTGTGGATCGCCAACCTGATGTGGACCGTGGGCTACGACACGTATTACGCGATGACTGACCGCGATGACGACCTGAAAATCGGCGTGAAATCCACGGCAATCCTGTTTGGCGAGGCCGACAGGGTGATCATCCTGACCTTGCAAGGGTTGGCACTGGGTTGCCTGTTGCTGGCGGCGTCGAAATTCGAGTTGGGGATGTGGTTTCACCTTGGCTTGCTGGTGGCCGCCGGCTGTTTTGCCTGGGAGTTCTGGTACACCCGCGACAGGGACCGCATGCGCTGCTTCAAGGCGTTCTTGCACAACCACTGGGCGGGGTTGGCGATTTTCGTCGGGATCGTGCTGGATTACGCGCTGCATTGACCGCAGGCAAAGATCACAGCCTGCGCCAGCTCCAAACAGGGGATGGAGCGACCGCAGGCTGCGAACTGTTTACGGCGCAGGCCAATCGCTTATTTATGCTCGTGCATGACGTGCCAGACGTTCTTCATATTGTCGCCTGCCATGTCACCGGGTTTTTTGTCCTTCATGAACGTGTAAAGCGGCTTGCCGTCATAGGCCCACTGCATCTTACCGTCGTCACGCTTGATCGTGCTCCACTTGCCTTCGGGCTTGGCGCCCGCCGGCGCCATCATTGGCGGCCAATATTCAGCGCACTCGCCGTTGCACATCGACTTACCGCCTGAGTCCTTGTCGTATGTGTACACTGTCATGCCCTTGTGATCGACCATCATCCCGTCTTTCATCATCGCCGGCTCGTCGGCGAAGGCCAGTGTCGGCAGCGTTAGCGCTGCCGTGACCAGCAGAGCCTTCCAGGTTTGAGCAATGTGTTTCATGGAAACCTTCCTTTTGTGGTTGTCAGGATTCGAACTTAGAGCTTAGTTCAGGTTCGCGACAATCACCGGCCGACTAAAATACTGTCACACGACTGCAATAATTCCGTTATCTAATGCGGCGCAAGACAGTTAAATGACAAGAGGATTAAGGGCATGGTTGGCAGGAGCATTCTGATCGTCGACGACGAAGCGCCTATTCGCGAAATGATCGCCGTTGCGTTGGAAATGGCCGGCTATGACTGCCTGGAGGCTGAAAACTCCCAGCAGGCCCACGCCATTATCGTCGACCGCAAACCGGACCTGATCCTGCTCGACTGGATGCTGCCCGGCACGTCCGGTATCGAGCTGGCCCGTCGTCTCAAGCGTGATGAACTGACCGGGGATATCCCGATCATCATGCTCACCGCCAAGGGCGAAGAGGACAACAAGATCCAGGGCCTGGAAGTCGGCGCTGACGACTACATCACCAAACCGTTTTCCCCCCGTGAGCTGGTAGCGCGCCTGAAAGCCGTGCTGCGCCGTGCCGGTCCGACCGATGGCGAAGCGCCGATCGAAGTCGGCGGCCTGCTGCTGGACCCGATCAGCCACCGCGTGACCATCGACGGCCGCCCTGCCGAGATGGGCCCGACCGAATACCGTCTGCTGCAATTCTTTATGACCCACCAGGAACGTGCCTACACGCGTGGCCAGTTGCTGGATCAGGTCTGGGGCGGCAACGTCTATGTCGAAGAGCGTACCGTCGACGTGCACATTCGACGCTTGCGCAAAGCCCTCGGCGACGCTTATGAAAATCTGGTACAAACCGTGCGCGGCACCGGTTACCGCTTTTCTACCAAAGCCTGACCCGGACCTTTACCGCCCGACAAGCTGACAAGGACGCGCGTCAAGTGAACCAAAACTGGCATGGCACCCTGATTCGCCACATGCTGCTGCTGGTCACCGCCTGCCTGGTGATCGGCCTGATCACCGGCTATTACGGCTGGAGCCTTGCCGCAGGCCTGGGTCTTTACCTGGCCTGGACCCTCAAGCAGTTACTGCGATTGCACGAGTGGCTGCGCCTGCACAAACCCGATGAAGCACCACCCGACGGCTACGGCCTGTGGGGCGAGGTGTTCGACAGCATCTACCACCTGCAACGCCGCGACCAACGGGTACGCGGACGCCTGCAAGCGGTTATCGACCGGGTTCAGGAATCCACCGCCGCGCTGAAAGACGCGGTGATCATGCTCGACACCGACGGCAACCTGGAGTGGTGGAACCGCGCCGCCGAAACCCTGTTGGGCCTCAAGACGCCACAGGACAGCGGCCAACCGGTGACCAACCTGGTGCGTCATCCGCGCTTCAAGGAATATTTCGAGCAAGAGAGTTACACCGAGCCGTTGGAAATCCCTTCGCCAACCAACGACCGTGTGCGCATCCAGCTGTACATCACCCGCTACGGCAACAATGAGCACTTGATGCTGGTGCGCGATGTGACACGCATCCATCAGCTGGAACAGATGCGCAAAGACTTCATCGCCAACGTTTCCCATGAACTGCGCACACCATTGACGGTGATCTGCGGTTACCTGGAAACCTTGCTCGATAACGTCGACGAGGTAAACCCGCGCTGGGGCCGTGCCTTGCAGCAGATGCAGCAACAAGGCGGACGCATGCAGACCTTGCTCAACGACCTGTTGCTGCTGGCCAAGCTGGAAGCCACCGATTACCCGTCGGACAACCAGCCGGTGCCGATCGACGGCCTGCTGCAGTCGATCAAGAGCGACGCGCAGCAGTTGTCCGGTCAGAAAAACCAGAAAATCACCCTGGAGGCCGATCCGACGATTCTGCTCAAGGGCAGCGAGGCGGAGTTACGCAGCGCGTTTTCCAACCTGGTGTTCAACGCGGTGAAATACACCCCGGCCGAAGGCAACATCCGCATTCGCTGGTGGGGCGATGACCAAGGCGCGCACCTGAGCGTGCAGGATTCCGGGATCGGCATCGATGCCAAACACCTGCCGCGCCTGACTGAACGCTTCTATCGCGTCGACTCCAGCCGCAACTCCAACACCGGGGGCACCGGCCTCGGGCTGGCGATCGTCAAACACGTTTTGTTACGACATCGGGCCCGAATGGAAATCAGCAGCGTACCCGGCCACGGCAGTACTTTTACCTGCCACTTTGCCCCGGCCCAGGTCACCCAATCACGGGTTATCAGTACCGCCGACTGATACCCCCTAGGCAATCACTCAGTCAGCCGCTACATTGGCTGACTTGTGCCTGCCTTTTCAGGCGCGATTTCTACTTCCCTTTCGAATACACGGAACCCGCAAAACTCCATCATGGACCCTTCCCCTGGTTTGACCCTCGCTACAATTTTCGCCGACTTCGGCATGATTCTTTTTGCTCTGATCCTGGTTTTGCTCAACGGATTCTTCGTTGCGGCAGAATTTGCCATGGTCAAACTGCGCTCGACCCGGGTCGAAGCCATCGCCGAACAGCACGGCTGGCGCGGGCACATCCTGCGCACCGTGCACAGTCAGCTCGATGCTTACCTGTCGGCGTGCCAATTGGGTATCACCCTCGCCTCTCTCGGCCTGGGCTGGGTCGGTGAACCGGCGTTCGCGCACCTGCTGGCGCCTGTACTGAGTGCCGTGGGCGTAGATTCCGCTGAAGTGGTCAAGGCGGTTTCGTTCTTCACGGCGTTCTTCATCATTTCGTACCTGCACATCGTGGTCGGCGAGCTGGCCCCGAAATCCTGGGCGATCCGCAAACCCGAGTTGCTGTCGCTGTGGACCGCCGTGCCGCTGTACCTGTTCTATTGGGCCATGTACCCGGCCATCTACCTGCTCAACGCCAGCGCCAACCAGATCCTGCGCATCGCCGGGCAAGGTGAACCCGGCCCGCACCACGAGCACCATTACAGCCGTGAAGAACTGAAACTGATTCTGCACTCCAGCCGTGGCCAGGACCCGAGCGACCAAGGCATGCGCGTACTGGCCTCGGCGGTGGAAATGGGCGAACTGGAAGTGGTCGACTGGGCCAACTCACGGGAAGACCTGGTCACCCTTGAGTTCAACGCACCGCTCAAGGAAATCCTGGCGTTGTTCCGTCGCCACAAATTCAGCCGCTATCCGGTGTACGACAGCGAACGCCAGGAGTTCGTCGGCCTGCTGCACATCAAGGATCTGCTGCTGGAACTGGCGGCGCTGGACCACATTCCCGAATCGTTCAACCTGGCCGAACTGACTCGCCCGCTGGAACGCGTGTCGCGGCACATGCCGCTGTCGCAGCTGCTTGAGCAGTTCCGCAAGGGCGGCTCGCACTTCGCCGTGGTCGAAGAGGCCGACGGCAACATCATCGGCTACCTGACCATGGAAGACGTGCTGGAAGTGCTGGTGGGCGACATCCAGGACGAACACCGCAAAGCCGAGCGCGGGATCCTCGCGTATCAGCCGGGCAAGCTGCTGGTGCGGGGCGATACGCCGCTGTTCAAGGTCGAAAGGCTGCTGGGCATCGACCTTGACCACGTCGAAGCCGAAACCCTTGCCGGGCTGGTCTATGAGAGCCTGAAGCGAGTTCCGGAAGAGGAAGAAGTACTGGAAGTCGAAGGCCTGAGGATCATCATCAAGAAGATGAAAGGGCCGAAGATTGTTCTGGCCAAGGTGTTGATGCTCGACTGAGCCATGACCTTGCAGGAGCCGGTTTGCTGGCAATCAGGAGCGCTGCGGTGTCGGTTATACCGCGTTATCGTTCATCGCCAGCAAGCCGGCTCCTACTGCCCAACGCAAAGTTGGGCAGCGCGCTGACCGGCTGGTTGAACTGGTACGGAATCGACACCAGCCCCAGCCCGGTATTGCGCTGCACCACGAAGTGCAAATGCGGTCCGGTGCTGTTGCCGGTGTTGCCGGACAATGCCAATGCACTGCCTACCTTTACCCGCTGACCTTCCCGAACGCAGACCGAACCTTTCTTCAGGTGCAGGTAAACACCCATGGTCCCGTCATCGTGCAGCACCCGCACGAAATTGCCGGATGCATCGGTGCCGCGGCCGCTCTGGCGATTTTCGGTTTTCACCACCACGCCGTCTCGAGCGGCAATGATCGGCGTGCCTTCGGGCATCGCAATGTCTATGGCGTAACGACTCTTGGGCCCAAAGTGGCTGTAGGGCCCATTGGCCCCCTGACTGATCCGGAACGGCCCACCACGCCAGGGCAACGGATACCGATAGCCCACTGTGGGCCCTGATGGGTCGCCCAGGGAGTATTTGAACTTCGGGATGTACGCGAGGGGCTTTCCACCTTTAGTAGTCGCCGTGAGCTGCGCCAGGCGAACGCTGCTGCGTAGCGGTATCACCCGCCGAATCGTCCCGCCCGGCACACCGTTGGCATTCTTCACCCCGGCAAAACTCAATTCGACCTCTACCGGCGCATACAGGTCATTGCGCACGTACACGCTGTGCACGCCGTTCTTCTTCATGATGATGAGGCGCACCTGACGCTCGAGGTGCTCGACCATGCCATCGCGAAAAACGAACACGTGGGCACCTTTGCTGGGGCGGTCGCTGTAGGAAACCACGCCATAGGCGTCTTTGGACTTGTAGATGGTCATAGCCACGGCCGAGGTGGCGACCATGAACAGGCCACATAAAAACAGCAGGCGCGTGAACATGGGCAAGGATTCTGTCGAGGGGGATTTGGGATTGAGCCTAGCAGCTGCAATGGACCCGAGTAGTCGACAGATGTTTCAGAAAAGGTGTTCAGCAGATGTGCGGTAGACCTGATGGCCCTATCGCGGGCAAGCCCGCTCCCACAGGATTCACGCCGGACCTGTGGAAGCGAGCTTGCTCGCGATGGCGGACTGTCAGGCGACGCGTCTCAAGCGCCAGGAATAAAGTGCTTCTGCGCCGTACCACGCGCAATCAGGCGGGAGATGTAATCGAGCTTCTGCGCATCCTGATCGACAAAGCGGAAGGTCAGTTGGAGCCAGTCGCTGTCGGGCTTCGGTTCGTGGGCCACGACGGCGTGCAGATAGCCGTTGAGGCGGGCGATTTCGGCATTGTCGCCCTGCTCCAGGTCCAGCACCGCGCTGTCGAGGATCTGCGGCAGGCTCTCGGTGCGCTTGACCACCAACAGCGCCTCCTTGAGGCTCAAGGCCTTGATCACGCATTGCGCGATGCCGTTCGGCAAACGCAGTTGACCCTGGCCACGGCCGCTGGTCAGTGCCGAAGAGACCGCAGGCGCCTTGACCGGCGGATTGTTGAGCAAGCCTTTGGGCGGTGCAGGTGCAGGTGCCGGTGCGGCTGTTGGCGTGGCAACCGGTGCCTTGCCACCGGTCAAGGCGGCGAGGGAGTCGTTAGCGAACGCAGGGCTGGTTTTCGTCGCAGCTACGTTTATCAAGGCATCGAGTTTGCCGACCTTGTGCAACGCTTGCTTGACCTTGGTGATCAGTTGCTCGTTGGTGAACGGCTTGCTGACGTAACCGGATACCCCGGCCTGGATCGCCTGGACGACGTTCTCCTTGTCGCCACGGCTGGTCACCATCACGAAGGGCATGCCTTTGAGGTTGTCTTGCTCGCGGCACCAGGTCAGCAGTTCCAGGCCAGACATTTCCGGCATTTCCCAGTCGCACAGGACCAGGTCGAATGCTTCTTTGGCCAGCATGGCTTGGGCCTTTCTGCCATTGATCGCGTCTTCGATACGCATGCCTGGGAAATAATTGCGCAGGCACTTTTTCACCAGGTCACGAATGAACGATGCGTCGTCCACGACCAACACACTGACCTTACTCATCCACCACCCCTTTAAAAAATCCCGGTCAGCATACCGCTTTACTGATGGCACTTTGCCAAAAACCTTCAGGCACGCCGGACTTTTCGTTCGCGGGTGCTGCTTTTCGAATTCGTGTGCCGCAAACAAAAACGCCCGGCCAACAGGCCGGGCGCTTTACTTGGGCAACCTTACTTATCGTCAGTTTTGCCCGGAACATTAGCGGTTTCGCCACTGGTTCCTTCAACTTCTTCCTTCATGCGCTTGAGGCCCAGGTGCCGCACGTCGGTGCCGCGTACCAGGTAGATCACCAGCTCCGAGATATTGCGCGCGTGGTCGCCGATACGCTCCAGCGAACGCAGCACCCAGATAATGCTCAGAACCCGCGAGATAGAACGCGGATCTTCCATCATGTAGGTCGCCAGCTCACGCAGGGCGGTCTTGTATTCGCGGTCGATGATCTTGTCGTACTGCGCCACCGACAAGGCCAGTTCGGCGTCGAAACGGGCAAAGGCGTCCAGTGCGTCGCGGACCATGTTGCGCACCTGGTCACCGATGTGGCGCACTTCGACGTAACCGCGCGGCGCTTCGCCTTCTTCGCACAGCTGGATAGCGCGACGGGCGATCTTGGTCGCTTCGTCACCGATGCGCTCCAGGTCGATCACCGATTTGGAAATGCTGATGATCAGGCGCAGGTCGGATGCCGCTGGCTGGCGACGGGCCAGAATGCGCAGGCATTCCTCGTCGATGTTGCGTTCCATCTGGTTGATCTGGTCATCGATCTCGCGCACCTGCTGGGCCAGGCCGGAGTCGGCCTCGATCAGCGCGGTCACCGCGTCGTTGACCTGCTTCTCGACCAGCCCGCCCATGGCCAGGAGGTGGCTGCGCACTTCCTCCAGTTCGGCGTTGAACTGCTGGGAGATGTGATGTGTAAGGCCTTCCTTAGAAATCATTGTGTTCGCTCCGCAAAAGCGTTTAACCAAGAGCTGCAAGCTACAAGCTGCAAGCTGTGTTGTGGTGAACTCAAAACCGCATAGCTTCTAACTTGCCGCTTGAAGCTTGCGGCTTGTAGCTGCCTCAACTAGCCATAGCGCCCCGTGATGTAGTCTTCGGTCTGCTTCTTCGCCGGGTTGGTGAACAGGGTATCGGTGTCGCCGAATTCCACCAGTTTGCCCATGTACATGAACGCGGTGTAGTCAGAAACCCGCGCCGCCTGTTGCATGTTGTGGGTCACGATCACGATGGTGAACTTGGATTTCAGTTCGTAGATCAGCTCTTCGACTTTCAGCGTGGAGATCGGGTCGAGTGCCGAGCACGGTTCGTCGAGCAACAGCACTTCCGGCTCAACGGCGATGGTGCGGGCGATCACCAGACGTTGCTGCTGACCACCGGACAGGCCCAGTGCCGACTCGTGCAGACGGTCCTTGACCTCATCCCACAGCGCCGCGCCTTTCAACGCCCACTCAACGGCTTCGTCGAGGACGCGCTTCTTGTTGATGCCCTGGATGCGCAGGCCGTAGACCACGTTTTCGTAAATGGTTTTCGGAAACGGGTTCGGCTTCTGGAACACCATGCCGACGCGACGACGCAACTCGGCCACGTCTTCGCCCTTGCGGTAGATGTTGCTGCCGTACAGGTTGATCGCGCCCTCGACACGGCAGCCGTCAACCAGGTCGTTCATGCGGTTGAAGGTACGCAGCAGCGTCGACTTGCCACAGCCGGACGGGCCGATGAAGGCGGTCACGCGCTGTTTCGGGATGTTCATGCTGACGTCGTACAGCGCTTGTTTTTCTCCGTAGAACAGGCTCAGGCCCGGCACTTCGATGGCCACGGTTTCCTGCTCGAGATTCAGGCTCTGTTTGTCGCGCCCCAAGGCCGACATGTTGATGCCGTGGGTATGTGCTTCGTGCTGCATGGGAGGCTCCCTGTGCTAACAAATTCGGTTCGGGGCCGCAGGCCAAGCCTGCGGTTACGCAATTCTTTTTGTAGGAGCCGGCTTGCTGGCGATACTGGCGACTCGGTCCCGCAGGTTCACCGCGGTGATGCCTTCGCCAGCAAGCCGGCTCCTACAGTTCGGTGTTGATTAGCTATCCAGCGCTTTGTACTTCTCGCGCAGGTGGTTACGGATATAGACGGCCGACAGGTTCAACGTGGCGATCACCAGCACCAGCAGCAGCGCCGTGGCGTACACCAGCGGCCGCGCGGCTTCGACGTTCGGGCTCTGGAAGCCGACGTCATAGATGTGGAAGCCCAGGTGCATGATCTTCTGGTCCAGATGCAGGTACGGGTAGTTACCGTCCACCGGCAGCGACGGCGCCAGTTTCACCACACCCACCAGCATCAGTGGCGCCACTTCACCCGCGGCGCGGGCCACGGCGAGGATCATGCCGGTCATCATCGCCGGGCTGGCCATCGGCAGCACGATCTTCCACAAGGTTTCCGCCTTGGTCGCGCCGAGGGCCAACGAGCCTTCACGTACGGTGCGAGGGATCCGCGCCAGACCTTCTTCGGTGGCCACGATCACCACCGGCACCGCCAGCAGCGCCAAGGTCAGCGAGGCCCAGAGCAGACCCGGTGTGCCGAAGGTCGGCGCCGGCAAGGCTTCCGGGAAGAACAGACGGTCGAGCGAACCGCCCAGCACGTAGACGAAGAAGCCCAGACCGAACACGCCGTAAACGATGGCCGGTACACCTGCCAGGTTGTTCACCGCGATGCGGATCACCCGGGTCAGCGTGTTCTGCTTGGCGTATTCACGCAGGTATACCGCCGCCAGCACGCCGAACGGGGTCACGATCATCGCCATGATCAGGGTCATCATCACGGTGCCGAAGATGGCCGGGAAGATCCCGCCTTCGGTGTTCGCTTCACGCGGGTCATCGCTCAGGAACTCCCAGACCTTGCTGAAGTAGAAACCGATCTTGGTGGTCGTGCTCATGGCGTTCGGCTGGTAGGCGTGAACCACTTTGCCGATGCCGATTTCAACTTCCTTACCGTTCGCATCGCGGGCGGTCAGGCTGTCGCGGTTGAACTGTGCGTGCAGGTCGCTCAGGCGCGCTTCAACATCCTGATAGCGAGCATTGAGTTCGGCGCGCTCGGATTCCATGTCCGCTTGTGCGGTGGCGTCGAGTTTGCCTTCCAGCTCAAGCTTGCGACCGTGCAAGCGGATGCGCTCGAGACCGGCGTTGATCGCGCCGATGTCGGTTTTTTCCAGGTTCTTGAGCTGTGCAGCCAGCTTGTTCACACGGTCGACACGGGCCTGTAACTCAGGCCATGCGGCTTCGCCTTCAGCGATGACTTTGCCATCCTGTTTGACGTTGACCAGGTAACCGTAGAAGTTGCCCCACTCACGACGCTCGATCGCCATCAACTCTGGCGGTGTCGTCTGGTTGGTCAGCCACTCGCCGACGGTCCAGGTGAAGTCGTTGCCGTTCAGGTCACGGTTGCCGACCTTGATCAGCTCGCGGGTCATGAACTCCGGGCCTTCGTCAGGCACCGGCAGGCCGGCGCTCTTCAAGCGGGCACGAGGTACTTCTTCCTTCTGTACCACTTCACCAATGACCAGGTGCTGGCCCTGGCCCGGTACGTCGTAGCTGGCGTGGATCAGATCCGCCGGCCAGAAGTGACCCAGGCCGCGCACGGCAATCACTGCCAGCAGGCCAATGGTCATGATGACCGCGATGGACACCGCGCCACCGCTGATCCAGACGCCGGGGGCGCCGCTCTTGAACCATCCATTCAGGGAGTTCTGTTTCACAGACTTCTACCTTTCTTAAAGCGACGAGTATTTCTTGCGCAGACGCTGACGGATCAGTTCTGCGAGGGTGTTCATGACGAAGGTGAACAACAGCAGCACCAGCGCCGAGAGGAACAGCACGCGGTAGTGGCTGCCGCCGACTTCCGATTCAGGCATTTCCACCGCGACGTTGGCGGCCAGGGTGCGCAGGCCTTCGAACAGGTTCATTTCCATGACCGGGGTGTTACCGGTGGCCATCAACACGATCATGGTTTCACCGACCGCACGGCCCATGCCGATCATCAGCGCCGAGAAGATGCCCGGGCTGGCGGTGAGGATCACCACGCGGGTCATGGTCTGCCACGGTGTGGCACCGAGGGCCAGGGAGCCCAGGGTCAGGCCGCGAGGCACGCTGAACACGGCGTCTTCGGCGATGGAATAGATGTTCGGGATGACCGCGAAACCCATGGCCAGACCGACCACCAGGGCGTTGCGCTGGTCGTAGGTGATGCCCAGGTCGTGGGAGATCCACATGCGCATGTCGCCACCGAAGAACCAATTCTCCATGAACGGGCTCATGTACAGCGAGAGCCAGCCCACAAACAGGATCACCGGAATCAGCAGCGCACTTTCCCAGCCATCCGGGACTTTCAGGCGGATCGACTCAGGCAGGCGGCTGAAGGTGAAACCGGCAACCAGGATGCCGATCGGCAGCAGCATCAGCAGGCTGAAGATGCCCGGCAAATGCCCTTCCACATAAGGCGCGAGGAACAGACCGGCGAAGAACCCGAGGATCACCGTCGGCATCGCTTCCATCAACTCGATCACCGGCTTGACCTTGCGGCGCATGCCAGGGGCCATGAAATACGCGGTGTAGATCGCAGCGGCAACGGCCAGTGGAGCGGCCAGCAGCATGGCGTAGAACGCGGCTTTCAGGGTACCGAAGGTCAGCGGCGACAGGCTCAGCTTGGGTTCAAAGTCGGTGTTGGCGGCGGTCGATTGCCAAACGTATTTAGGCTCGTCGTAGTTCTCGTACCAGACCTTGCTCCACAGTGCGCTCCACGACACTTCCGGGTGCGGGTTGTCGAGCAGCAGCGGCTGCAACTTGCCGCCGGCTTCCACGATCACGCGGTTGGCCCGTGGCGACAGACCGAAAATGCCCTGGCCCTCTGCAACCGGCTCCACCAGCAAGGTGCGGTGGGCAGTGCTGTGGAACACGCCAAGCTTGCCGGAAGCGTCGAGGGCAACGAAGCCCTTGCGGCGTTCTTCGGCGGTGATTTCAACAATCGGCGTGGTGCCCATCTGGAAGGTGCGGATCTGCTTCAGGCGCTGTTCGCCATCCGGATCGCGGGCCATGAACCACTGGGCCAGACCACCTTTGGAGTCACCGACGATCAGCGAGATACCGCCCACAAGCTGGGTGCTGGCGGTGACTTGCGCTTCACCGTCTTCAAGCAGTTTGTAGCGACCATTGAGGCTCTTGTCGCGCAGGCTGAACACGTCGGCCTGGGCACGCCCGTTGATCACGTACAGCCACTGCTGGCGCGGGTCGACGAAGATGTTCTTCACCGGCTCGTTCATCTGCGGCAGGTCGATGCGTTTCTGCTCGTTGGTGACTTCGCCGGTCATCATGTTCTCTTCGCTGGTCAGCGACAGAACATTGAGTTGCGAACCGGTGGCGCCAACCAGCATCAGAGTCGAATCGTTGGCGTTGAGGCTGACGTGCTCCAGTGCACCGCCCGCTTCGTTCACCGCGATTGGTGTTTCACCGTATGGGTATTCGACCGCTGGCGAGATGGTCTTCTTGCCTTCCGGGTAGCTGACTTTATAGGTGTGACGGAACACCAATGCCTGACCGTTGGACAGACCCACGGCAACCAGCGGGTGACCTGGCTGGTCTTCTCCGATAGAGGTCACGGTGGTACCGACCGGAATCGGCAAATCGACGCGCTTGAGTTCAGCGCCACTGTCGATATCGAAAAACAGTGCCTGGCCCTTGTCGGAAACCCGCATGGCCACCTGGTTCTGCTCTTCAAGGGAGATCATCAAAGGCTTGCCGGCGTCTTGCATCCAGGCAGGCGTGATGGCGTCCTTGGCGGTCAGGCTGGCACCCTGGAACAGGGGCGCGACGACGTAGGCAAGGAAGAAGAAGATCAAGGTGATCGCACCCAGTACAGCGAGGCCGCCAACGAGGACGTACCAGCGGGTCAGGCGATCTTTGAGCGCGCGCATGCGGCGCTTGCGTTGTAGCTCAGGCGTATTGAAATCAATTCGCTTGGGGGGATTAGTAGTCATGTTGGAATTGGCCAGATCATTCATTCGCACACCCTAGCGATCCTGTATGACAGAAAGATGACAGCACAGTGACGCGACAAATCCGCCGCTAGCGATAGCCAGCAGTGGATTGAGGATTTGAAGTGTATGGGGGCGGCTCCTGCCACCCCCCACATGAGTCCAGAGGGGTTCACTCTGGACTCAATTTGTTACTTTTTTGCGACTTCAGCGCCGCCTTCCGCCAGCCCCAGGTCAGCCAGAGCTTTGGCAGCTACTTTGGCCGGCAGTGGGATGTAACCGTCTTTCACTACAACTTCCTGGCCCTGTTTCGACAGAACCAGTTTCACGAACTCGGCTTCCAGCGGGGCCAGAGGCTTGTTCGGGGCTTTGTTCACGTAAACGTACAGGAAGCGGGACAGCGGGTACTTGCCGTTCAGGGCGTTTTCTTCGGTGTCTTCGACGAACTCGGTGCTGCCTTTCTTGGACAGAGCAACAGTTTTCACGCTAGCGGTTTTGTAGCCGATGCCCGAGTAACCGATGCCGTTCAGCGAGGAGCTGATCGACTGGACGACCGAAGCCGAACCTGGTTGTTCGTTCACGTTAGGCTTGTAGTCGCCTTTGCACAGGGCTTCTTCCTTGAAGTAGCCGTAGGTGCCGGATACCGAGTTACGACCGAACAGTTGAACCGGCTTGTTGGCCAGGTCGCCGGTCACACCCAGGTCGCCCCAGGTTTTGACTTCGGTTTTAGCGCCGCACAGACGAGTGGACGAGAAGATCGCGTCAACTTGCTCCATGGTCAGGTGCTGGATCGGGTTGTCCTTGTGTACGAATACAGCCAGGGCGTCCACGGCAACCGGGATAGCGGTCGGCTTGTAGCCGTACTTCTGCTCGAAGGCAGCCAGTTCGGTGTCCTTCATCTTGCGGCTCATCGGGCCCAGGTTGGAGGTGCCTTCAGTCAGCGCAGGTGGCGCAGTGGCGGAGCCAGCGGCCTGAATCTGGATGTTTACGTTCGGGTATTCTTTTTTGTAGTTCTCAGCCCAGAGGGTCATGAGGTTGGCCAGGGTATCGGAGCCGACGCTGGACAGGTTGCCCGACACACCAGTGGTCTTGGTGTAGCTCGGGATAGCAGGGTCAACAGCGGCAACCGCGTTGGCAGTCGCAACGCCAGCAGCGACAAAAGTCATTGCCGCCATCAAACGCTTCAGTTTCATGCCTTACTCCTAGCAGATAGGGTGTGTTAAGTCGGGGCCAAGTATCAGCAGGCCGTGTGAACACTCTATGGCTGAAATATGACAATTGGATGAAAGGCCATTATTCGATGTTTTGAAGGGATACCGCGTTATCGTTCTTCGCGAGCAAGCCCGCTCCCACAGGGGATCTGCGGTGAACACAGAACCCATGCAGGAGCGGGCTTGCTCCGGGCGGCGATCCGACGAAGACGTCAGTACAGTCGATACAAAAGGTCGATCAACGCCCTTTCTTCCAGAGATACACCCCTACCAGAATCCCGACCCCACACAACACCGCCACATAGTAAGCAGGCCCCATCGCACTTTCCTTGAGCAACAGGCTGACGATCATCGGCGTCAGACCGCCGAAGATGGCGTAAGCCACGTTGTAGGAGAACGACAGGCCGCTGAAGCGCACCACGGGCGGGAAGGCCTTGACCATCACGTAGGGCACCGCGCCGATGGTGCCGACCAGCAGACCGGTCAGGGCATACATCGGGAACAGCCAGTCGGGATGATCGGCCAGGCTGTGATAGAAGGTCCACGAGCTGGCCAGCAGCGCCGCACAACCGAACACGAAGACCCGCCCGGCGCCGAAGCGATCCGCCAGCGCACCGGCAATGATGCAGCCGAAGCTCAGGAAAACGATCGCCACACTGTTGGCCTGCAGGGAGGTGGTCGGCGAGAAGTGGTAGACCGTCTGCAACACGGTCGGGGTCATCAGGATCAGCACCACGATGGCGGCAGACAGCAGCCAGGTCAGCAGCATCGAAATGGCGATGGCACCGCGATGGTCACGCAGCACTGCCCGCAGCGGCACCTCTTCGGCCAGGGCCTTGCGTTGTTGCAGCTCGGCGAACACCGGGGTTTCGTGCAGCCAGCGACGCAGGTAAACCGCGAACAGACCGAACACGCCGCCAAGCAGGAACGGGATCCGCCAGGCGTAATCCGACACTTCCACCGGGGTATAGAGGCTGTTGATCGCCGTGGCGACCAGCGAGCCGAGCAAAATGCCCGCCGTCAGACCGCTGGTCAGCGTGCCACAGGCGTAGCCGACATACCGCTGCGGAACGTGTTCGGAAACGAAGACCCACGCTCCCGGCACTTCACCGCCAATGGCGGCGCCCTGGATCACCCGCATCAACAGCAACAGGATGGGTGCCCACAGGCCGATCTGCGCATAGGTCGGCAACAAGCCCATGATCAACGTCGGCACGGCCATCATGAAAATGCTCAGGGTGAACATTTTCTTGCGGCCCAGCAGGTCGCCGAAGTGCGCCATCACGATGCCGCCCAGCGGCCGTGCCAGGTAGCCGGCGGCGAAGATGCCGAAGGTCTGCATCAGGCGTAGCCACTCGGGCATGTCCGCCGGGAAGAACAGCTTGCCCACCACCGTGGCAAAGAACACGAAGATGATGAAGTCGTAGAACTCCAGTGCACCGCCCAAGGCAGATAGCGAAAGAGTCTTGTAGTCGCTGCGGGTCAGCGGACGTGCGGGTTGGTCTGGCTGCGCGATGCTCGAGGGCGCTGTGGTCATGGCAAGGGCTTCTCTTATAGTCGGATCTGCAACCTCAACAACGCTGGCGGAGGTTTGGGCAGGTCCGGCACGATAGCAAATTGTTCGAAAAAGCACATGGAGGGGCATTTTTGACGGTCAAAATGAGAACCGGACGGTCGTCGTGGAGTCTATCGACCGATATACTCGCAGCCTTGCTCCGGTTTTTGAGGGGTTGCTGTGCGAAAACGCCTGTCAGGTTCATAGGCGATTTCGCAGAGTTTCCCTTTAGGCGCCTTATGGAAAACGTGACGAACGTAGTATGTTCGGTGGTGAATCGTTTTTCCCGAAGACGGCTACCACCAGCAGTACCAACGAAGAGTCACGGGTCAGAGGCACCCCCGGCATGATAGAGCTCGAACAAGAAGATCCGATCCCGCAAGGCGACCTGGCCCTGCAAATCACCGCGCTCCCTCGCGAAACCAACGGCTTTGGCGATATTTTCGGCGGCTGGCTGGTGGCGCAGATGGATTTGGCAGGCACCGCGATGGCCAGCAAGGTCGCCGGCGGCCGCGTTGCCACCGTTGCGATCGACCGCATGGCGTTTCTGGTTCCGGTGGCGGTGGGCGCGCAGCTCTCCTTCTATACCCAGGCGCTGGAAATCGGTCGCAGCTCGATCAAGATGATGGTCGAGGTCTGGAGCGACGATCCACTGTCCAGTGAGTGGCGTAAAGTAACGGAAGCGGTGTTTGTGTTCGTTGCCATCGACGGCAGCGGTCGCACCCGTTCGGTTCCACCCAGGGCTCGATAAGAGCTTTTAAACCTGGTAGCCGTTTTGCGGTCGATAGTCGTCCACGTTACTGATCGAGAGCTGTCCCATGAGCACGCCCAATGTTGAAGCCGTTAAGCTGGATGAACTGAACTGCTGGCGCATCCGCCACGGTCAGGCCGAATTACTGGTAGCCCAGCAAGGCGCGCACATCCTCAGCTATCA
Source organism: Pseudomonas sp. GM55 (assembly GCF_000282395.1). Lineage (NCBI taxonomy): Bacteria > Pseudomonadati > Pseudomonadota > Gammaproteobacteria > Pseudomonadales > Pseudomonadaceae > Pseudomonas > Pseudomonas sp. GM55. The sequence continues at coordinate 50,725 of NZ_AKJJ01000047.1, forward strand.
ACTGGCCGGCCAGCCGCCGCTGATCTGGCTCAACGACGAGGCCGTGTTCAAGACCGGCAAGAGCATCCGTGCCGGCGTGCCGGTGTGCTGGCCGTGGTTTGGCGTCTTTGACCGCAATCCGCAAAACGTTCAGGCGATGCGCGTCAGCAAGGAAGCACCGGCGGCTCACGGCTTCGTGCGAGCGATGGATTGGGAACTGGGCGGCATCGAAGCCGAAGGCGAAAGCCTGAAAGTCGAATTCCTCCTGCCCTACCCCGAAGGCGGCTTTCCCGGCTGGCCGCACCAGGTGGATTTGACGCTGAGCATTCGCCTCGACGAGCAATTGCACATCCATCTGACCAGCCACAACCGGGGTGCCGAGGCTGTCAGCATCAGCCAGGCGCTGCACAGTTATTTTGCCGTCAGCGATGTGCGCGAAGTGCATGTCGAAGGCGTGGACGGCCTCAACTACATCGAAACCCTGGACAACTGGAAAACCGTCACCCAGACCGGTGACCTGCGTTTTACCGGCGAGACCGACCGCATCTACCTCGACGCTCCACCGCAGTTGAGCATCGTCGATCCGGCCTGGGAGCGACGCATCGTACTGACCAGCAGTGGATCGCGCACGGCGGTGATCTGGAACCCATGGATCGACCGCGCCGCTGCGTTCAGCGACATGGCCGACGACGGCTGGCAGCGCATGCTGTGCATCGAGACGGCGAACGTGATGGGCGATGTGGTGAACCTGGCACCGGGTGCCAGCCATACGCTGGGCGTGAGCGTCGGTAGCCAATCGCTCTAACACCATAAACCCCTGTGGGAGCGAGCTTGCTCGCGATGAGGCAATAACATCCAACATCTTTGTTGGCTGTGAAGCCGCCATCGCGAGCAAGCTCGCTCCCACAGTTTTTTGTGCCCGGCTTTCTGGCGGCGCGTTACAAATCCGACTCTTTCACCACTCGCACCGTCTGCGCATCCAGCGCGTACGCTGCATCGGCCAGGTCATTGCTGACCTTCTCGATCTTCAGCGTGCCGGTCACCCACAGCGGCGTGTAGATGTCGTTCAGCTTCAGGCCTTTGGGATAGCGCACCAGTACCAGTTGGTTGGGCGGCGGTGGTGGCACGTGGATGCAGGCGCCCGGGTACGGCACCAGGAAGAACAACGTACTGCGGCCCTTGGCGTCGGACTCCAGTGGCACTGGATAACCGCCGATGCGGATGTTCTTGTCATTCATCGACGCAACGGTCTTGGTCGAGTACATCACCGCCGGCAAGCCTTTGGCCTGTTTCATCCCACCCTTGTCGGTGAAAGTGCCATTGGCTTCAGGGGAGTTGTGGTCGATTTCAGGCATGGCCTCAAGGGCCTTCTGGTCCGACTTTGGCATCAATTCGAGCCAGTCGGTTTCCGGCAGTTCGCCGGCATGGGCAAGGCCCGAACCCAGTAAAACAAGAGTCAGCAAAAGACGGCGCATGAAGGTGCTCGGTAATGGGAAGAACAGGAAACGCCGAGCATTCTAGCCCTCCCGGCCGGTTTGGCGGAGAGGGCTTTGTCGCCTGAATCAGTTCTTTTTAACCAGTCCGTAGATCACCAGCAGGATCACGGCGCCGACCAGTGCGCCGATAAAGCCTGCACCTTGACCGGCCTGATAGATACCCAGGGCCTGGCCGCCGTAGGTGGCCGCCAGCGAACCGCCGATACCGAGCAGGATCGTCATGATCCAGCCCATGCTGTCATCGCCCGGTTTCAGGAACCGCGCCAGCAGGCCGACGATCAAGCCGATAAAGATGGTTCCGATAATTCCCATGGCATTTCCCTCAATATGGAGTGGTTATGCCAAAGCCTAGACAGACTTTGGCATCCTGCCATGAGAGAACGGTGCAACCGCAATGGTTCCATCGCTGCCACATGAAACTATTCGGCGATCAGTGCCTCAACCTTGAGAATCTGGGCCGTCAGCGTCTCGCGGTCTGCACAACGAAGGTTGGCATGACCGACCTTGCGGCCGACCTTGAACGCCTTGCCGTAGTGATGCAGATGGCAATCGGCGATAGCCAGGACTTTTTCGGTCTCCGGCACTTTGCCGATGAAGTTGACCATCGCGCTTTCACCAACTTTGGCGGTGGAACCCAACGGCAGGCCGGCAACGGCTCGCAGGTGGTTCTCGAACTGGCTGCACTCGGCACCTTCGGTGGTCCAGTGCCCTGAGTTGTGCACGCGCGGGGCAATTTCGTTGGCCTTGAGGCCACCGTCGACTTCAAAGAACTCGAACGCCATCACGCCGACGTAATCCAGCTGCTTGAGCACACGGCTGGAGTAGTCTTCGGCCAAGGCTTGCAGCGGGTGATCGGTGCTGGCCACGGACAGCTTGAGGATGCCGCTGTCGTGGGTGTTGTGTACCAGCGGATAGAAGCGGGTTTCTCCGTCGCGGGCACGTACGGCGATCAGCGAGACTTCGCCGGTGAACGGCACGAAGCCTTCCAGCAGGCAGGCCACGCTGCCCAGCTCGGCGAAGGTGCCGACCACATCTTCTGCAGTGCGCAGGACCTTCTGACCCTTGCCGTCGTAACCCAGGGTACGGGTTTTCAGCACCGCCGGCAGACCGATGGAAGCCACAGCAGCGTCCAGGTCGGCCTGGGACTGAATGTCGGCGAACGCCGGGGTAGGAATCCCCAGGTCCTTGAACATGCTCTTCTCAAACCAGCGATCGCGGGCGATGCGCAGGGCTTCGGCGCTCGGGTAGACCGGGACGAATTGCGAGAGGAACGCGACGGTTTCCGCCGGGACGCTTTCGAACTCGAAAGTTACCAGATCGACTTCATCGGCCAGCTGGCGCAGGTGATCCTGATCGCCGTAATCGGCCCGCAGGTGTTCGCCCAACGCGGCTGCGCAAGCATCCGGCGCCGGGTCCAGAAAAGCGAAGTTCATGCCCAGCGGAGTGCCCGCCAGCGCCAACATGCGACCGAGCTGGCCGCCACCGATTACACCGATCTTCATCGTCAACAACCTCAGGCGATGCGTGGGTCTGGATTTTCCAGGACGCTGTCTGTCTGCTCAGCACGGAAAGTTTTCAGCACCGCGTGGAACTGCGGGTGCTTGGCGCCAAGGATACTCGCCGACAGCAGCGCGGCGTTGATCGCGCCGGCCTTGCCGATGGCCAGGGTGGCAACCGGAATGCCCGCGGGCATCTGCACGATGGAAAGCAGCGAATCGACGCCCGAGAGCATCGCCGACTGCACCGGCACACCCAGCACCGGCAGGTGGGTCTTGGCCGCACACATGCCAGGCAAGTGGGCCGCGCCACCGGCACCGGCAATGATCACCTCGATGCCACGCGCCTCGGCTTCTTCAGCGTACTGGAACAGCAGGTCCGGGGTGCGGTGGGCAGAGACCACTTTCACCTCGTAAGGGATGCCGAGCTTTTCCAGCATATCGGCGGTGTGGCTAAGGGTGGACCAATCGGACTTGGAGCCCATGATCACGCCAACCAGTGCACTCATCGTCGTGCCTCTTCTCTCTGGGCGCCCGCAGGCGCGTCAAAAAACAACAAGCCACGCAGGATGCGTGGCTTGATTGTACGAATTATGGCCGGTCGTAACCGGCCGAAGGCCGCGCAGTATACCGCAATGAGACAGATAAACAGCCCCCCGTGCGACCATCTGTCATACGGCGCAAAGTCCCGGTTTTATTGACCTGAGGGTCAGCCAGCGAACCACACAAATCCCCCTGTAGGAGCGAGCTCGCTCGCGATGGTCGTTAACGATGACGCTGGCAGCCTGACAGCCCGAGGCGCTCTCAGGTTCATCGCGAGCGAGCTCGCTCCTACAGGGGTTTTCATCGTGTTCAAGAAGCGGTTGTGCCTTGTGCCGCGCCGCCTTCAAGTTTGCGCCACAACAACCGCACGTTCGCCTTGCGCACCAACGCACAACGATACAAACGAATCTCCAGCGGTACATGCCATTGCGGACCGCCACAGACCACCAGTTCACCGCGCGCCAATTCGGCGCGCACACTGAGTTGCGGCACCCAGGCGATACCAAGGCCTTCCAGAGCCATGCTTTTCAGGCTGTCGGCCATGGCGGTTTCGTAGATGGTGGTGAAGCGCAGCGCCCGTTGGCGCAGCAGCATGTTCACCGAGCGGCCGAGGAACGCACCGGCGCTGTAGGCCAACAGCGGCACACTGGCTTCACCTTCCAGATCGAACAGCGGCTTGCCATCGGCATCCGCCGCACACACCGGCAGCATTTCAGTGTGCCCCAGGTGCAGTGACGGGAAGATTTCCGGGTCCATCTGCATCGCCGCATCCGGATCGTAGAACGCCAGCATCAGATCGCAGCCGCCTTCGCGCAACGCATGCACCGCATCGCCCACGTTGGTCGCGACCAGGCGCGTAGCGATGTTCAAGCCTTCGTTGCGCAACTGGGCGATCCAGCGCGGGAAAAACCCGAGTGCCAGTGAGTGCGCGGCAGCGACTTGCATCACTTCACCCTGTCCGCCCTCCAGATGATGAAGATGACGCAACACTTCGCCCAGTTGTTCGACCACGGTGCGCGCGGTGACGAGGAACAATTGTCCCGCCGCTGTCAATTCCACCGGTGTGCGCGAACGGTTGACCAGGGTCAGCCCCAGCGCGGCCTCAAGGCTGCGAATCCGTCGACTGAACGCAGGCTGCGTCACGAAACGCCGCTCGGCTGCCTGGGAGAAACTGCGGGTGGCGGCCAGGGCACTAAAGTCCTCCAGCCATTTGCTTTCCAGATTCATCACGTCCTCCCGGACACGCACCAATTTAGGTCACACGCTTGCCGTCAACGCGGCGTCACACGGGCATTATGCCGAATGTGCATAGGCTAGTGTTTAACAGCATTGGCCCAAAATTTCGCACAAGCCTAGCATTCACAGCGTTCCGGCACAGACCGGGTCCATATTGAGATGATTTCTATCATGTCCTCCGCTGCATCATTCCGCACAGAAAATGACCTGCTTGGCGCTCTCGAAGTACCGGCTCAAGCGTATTACGGTATCCAGACCCTGCGAGCGGTGAATAACTTCCGCCTTTCGGGCGTTCCGATTTCGCACTACCCAAAATTGGTTGTCGGTCTGGCCATGGTCAAACAGGCCGCCGCTGACGCCAACCGCGAGCTGGGTCACCTGAGCGAAGCCAAGCACGCTGCCATCAGCGAAGCCTGTGCACGTCTGATCCGCGGCGACTTCCACGAAGAGTTCGTGGTGGACATGATTCAAGGCGGCGCTGGCACTTCAACCAACATGAATGCCAACGAAGTGATCGCCAACATCGCGCTGGAGGCCATGGGTCACCAGAAAGGCGAGTACCAGTACCTGCACCCGAACGACGACGTGAACATGGCGCAGTCGACCAACGACGCCTACCCGACGGCGATCCGCCTGGGCCTGCTGCTCGGTCACGACGCCCTGCTCGCCAGCCTCGACAGCCTGATTCAGGCATTCGCAGCCAAGGGTGAAGAATTCAACCACGTCCTGAAGATGGGTCGTACCCAGCTGCAAGACGCCGTTCCGATGACCCTGGGTCAAGAGTTCCGCGCTTTCGCCACCACGATGGGCGAAGACCTGGCCCGTCTGAAGACGCTGGCTCCGGAACTGCTGACCGAAGTGAACCTGGGCGGCACCGCGATCGGCACCGGCATCAACGCCGACCCGCGCTATCAAGCCCTGGCCGTACAGCGTCTGGCCCTGATCAGCGGTCAACCGCTCGTTCCAGCCGCCGACCTGATCGAAGCCACCTCCGACATGGGTGCCTTCGTGCTGTTCTCCGGCATGCTCAAGCGCACCGCGGTCAAGCTGTCGAAGATCTGCAACGACCTGCGCCTGCTGTCCAGCGGCCCACGCACCGGCATCAACGAAATCAACCTGCCAGCGCGTCAGCCAGGCAGCTCGATCATGCCAGGCAAGGTCAACCCTGTGATCCCGGAAGCCGTGAACCAGGTAGCGTTCCAGGTCATCGGTAACGATCTGGCGCTGACCATGGCAGCCGAAGGCGGCCAACTGCAACTGAACGTGATGGAGCCGCTGATCGCTTTCAAGATCCTCGACTCGATCCGTCTGCTGCAACGCGCCATGGACATGTTGCGCGAGCACTGCATCGTCGGCATCACCGCCAACGAAGCGCGCTGCCGTGAACTGGTCGAACACTCGATCGGTCTGGTCACCGCACTGAACCCGTACATCGGCTACAAAAACGCCACCCGCATCGCCCGTATAGCCCTTGAAAGCGGCCGCGGCGTGCTGGAACTGGTGCGCGAAGAAGGTCTGCTCGACGAAGCCATGCTCGCCGACATCCTGCGCCCGGAAAACATGATTGCTCCGCGTCTGGTGCCTCTGAAGGCATAACCCGACGCGTTACCTGTAGCACCGCTCACCAGGTCGAGGGACTAGACACCTCTCACCTTTTGAGGGCCTGGAGATCAATCTCCAGGCCCTTTTTTTCAACTGTTTGCCGGTGAAAACCGTATATCTGGGGACTGACCAGTGTGGGAGCGGGCTTGCTCGCGAAGGCGGCGGCACATTCAACAATGACGTATCTGATACACCGCTTTCGCGAGCAAGCCCGCTCCCACCCAGAGCAGCTCCCACATAGCCTGACAGCAAAAATGTCAGGTGTTTCAAAGGCTTCGCTTCACTGAATGCACCACAACCGTGCAGACGGACGGCACTGTCATCGGTATAGTGCCGCCCCTCTTCGCGTGAGCGGTCGTCGGTAGCGAGACCACAACCCATGCGAAACCCGAACTAATAACAAACCCGCAATATGAAACCGGGACGAACTTCGAACCGCCCATTGTGCCGTGTGCCAAGGGGTGTAACTCGATGTGTCTATCCGGCCAGCATTTGCCTACACAAAAAACAGCGAGGAATAATCCATGCTCGAAGTCATTAACGACTTCCTCTCAGGGAAAGTACTGATCGCGCTCATTGTCGGGCTCGGTAGCTACTTCACGATCCGCTCGCGTTTCGTTCAACTGCGTCACTTCTTCCACATGTTCGCGGTGTTCCGCGACAGCCTCAAAAGCAGCGCCGGGCAACTCAGTTCGTTCCAGGCCCTGATGCTCAGCCTCGCCGGCCGCGTCGGTGCGGGCAACATTGCCGGTGTCGGCATCGCCGTGACTCTCGGTGGGCCGGGGGCGGTGTTCTGGATGTGGGTGACCGCACTGGTCGGCATGTCCAGCAGCTTCTTCGAATGTTCCCTCGGCCAGCTTTACAAACGCACCGATTCGGACGGCACGTTCCGTGGCGGCCCGTCCTACTACATCCAGCACGGCCTGCAAAAACGCTGGCTGGGGATGATCATGGCGTTCCTGCTGCTGATCACCTTTGGCTTTGCTTTCAACGGCCTGCAATCCCACGCCGTAACGCACTCGCTGAACAACGCGTTCGGTCTGGACACGACCTACACCGGCATCGGCCTGGCCGTACTGCTGGGCCTGGTGTTCATCGGCGGGATCAAGCGCATTGCCAAGGTCGCTGACCTGCTGGTACCCGTGAAAACCCTGGTGTACATCGGTGTGACCATCTATGTGATCGTGCTGCAGTTCGATCAGGTGCCGGGCATGCTGATGACCATCGTCAAAAGTGCCTTCGGCCTCGACCAGGCTTTCGGCGGGCTGATTGGCAGCGCGATTATCATGGGTGTGAAGCGTGGCGTGTTTGCCAACGAAGCGGGCCTTGGCAGTGCGCCGAACGTGGCGGCGGTTGCGTCGGTCGAGCACCCGGTGGCACAAGGTGTGGTGCAGGCGTTCAGCGTGTTCCTCGACACCTTCGTGATCTGCACCTGCACCGCGCTGCTGATCCTGCTCTCGGGTTTCTACACCCCGGGCTTCGAAGGCGACGGCATTGCCCTGACCCAGAACTCGCTGGCCGCCGTGGTCGGTGACTGGGGCCGGATGTTCATCTCCGTGGCTTTGGCGTTGTTCGTATTCACCTCGATCCTCTACAACTACTACCTGGGCGAGAGCAACCTGCGCTTTTTGATCGGTGAAAACCGCAAGGCACTGATGGGTTATCGTGCACTGGTACTGGTCCTGATTTTCTGGGGCGCCATCGAAAACCTCGGCACGGTGTTCGCCTTCGCCGACATCACCATGACCATGCTCGCGTTCGTCAACCTGATCGCGCTGTTCCTGCTGTTCAAGGTCGGCATGCGCATCCTGCGTGACTACGATGACCAGCGCGCCGCGGGCATCACCACTCCGGTATTCGATTCGAGCAAATTCCCGGATCTGGATCTGGACCTGAAAGCCTGGCCGGCCAACCCGCCAGCGGTTTCTCCAAAGGTTGAAACTGAGCCACAAGGCGTACCCGCAGCGCAACGCTGATCGGTTAAAGTGCGCCATCCCCTGTGGGGGCGAGCCTGCTCGCTCCCACAGGGGACGTCATTATTCTCGGAGAGTCTCCATGAATTCCTCGACCTACCCTGCCGCCCAGCACGTCATGGTGCTCTACACCGGCGGCACCATCGGCATGCAGGCCAGCGCCCATGGCCTGGCCCCGGCATCCGGTTTCGAAGCGCGGATGCGAGAGTATCTGCACAGCCAACCCGAGCTGGTGGTGCCACAGTGGCGCTTTCGCGAGATGTCGCCGCTGATCGACAGCGCCAACATGACCCCGACGTACTGGCAGCAGTTGCGTGAAGCGGTGGTCGATGCGGTGGATGTTCAGGGCTGCGACAGCGTGCTGATCCTGCATGGCACCGACACTCTGGCCTACAGTGCCGCCGCCATGAGCTTCCAGTTGCTCGGCCTGCATGCCCGCGTGTGCTTCACCGGTTCCATGCTACCGGCCGGCGTCACCGATAGCGACGCCTGGGAAAACCTTGGCGGTGCGCTGGTTGCACTGGGCCAGGGCCTCGCGCCGGGCGTGCATCTGTACTTCCATGGCGAACTGCTGGACCCGACCCGTTGCGCCAAGGTACGCAGTTTTGGTCGTCATCCTTTCAAACGACTGGAACGTCAGGGTGGCGGCGTGAAAGCAGCCTCGATACCGGCGCAATTGAACTACAACCAGCCGAAGCAGTTGGCGAAGGTCGCGGTATTGCCGCTGTTTCCCGGCATCGGCGCCGAGGTGCTGGATGGTTTGCTCGACAGCGGCATTCAGGGCCTGGTGCTGGAGTGCTACGGCAGCGGCACCGGCCCGAGCGACAACCCCGGGTTTCTCGCCAGTCTTGGCCGTGCGCGGGACAACGGCGTGGTGGTGGTGGCCGTTACCCAATGCCATGAAGGCGGTGTGGAGCTGGATGTCTACGAGGCAGGCAGCCGGTTGCGCGGAGTTGGCGTGCTGTCCGGTGGCGGCATGACCCGTGAGGCAGCGTTTGGCAAGTTGCATGGCTTGCTGGGAGCCGGACTCGAAACTGCCGAGGTTCGCCGTCACGTTGAACTCGACCTCTGCGGCGAATTGAGCTGACACAGTACAAATCCCTGTAGGAGCGAGCTTGCTCGCGATGGTCGTTAACGATAACGCTGGAAGCCTGGCACCCCGCGGCGCTCTCAGGTTTTTCGCGAGCAAGCTCGCTCCTACAGGTTCCTCGCTCGGCATGTAACTTGCTGCGCTCCAGCCATCCCAAGGCTGGAAGCCCTTATGCTCCATTCCCACCTCACCACACTCAACGCCGTCTCCCTGGTGCTCGACGCCTTCAAGGCCGACGGCTTGTCCAGTGAGGCACTGCTGGCCGGAAGCGGCATCAGTGCGGCGGATCTGAACCGTGCCGACACGCGCATCACCACCAATCAGGAAATGCAGGTCTGTGCCAATGCCGTCGCCCTCAAGCGTGACATCGGCCTGGAACTGGGCCGGCGGATGCATGTTTCCTGCTACGGCATCCTCGGTTACGCCCTGCTCACCAGTGCCACCTTCGGTGACGCTTTACGTTTGGCCATGCGCTATCCGGCGCTGCTGGGAACACTTTTCGAACTGAGCCTGGAAGACGATGGCGAGCGCATCTGGTTCGCCGCCGCCGATTACCGCGAAAGCCCGGCCATGGCGGTGTTCAACGCCGAGTTCTGCCTGGTGTCGCTGAAAGTCACCTGCGACGACCTGCTCGGCCATCCTCTGCCCTTGCTCGGCGCACGCTTCGAACATGCCGCGCCCGACTACGAGTCAAGCTACGCCGAACACTTCGATTGCCCTTTGCACTTTGGCGCGCGCAACAATGCCTTCGCCTTTGACAAGCGCTGGCTCGACCAGCCGTTGCCGCTGGCCGATGTGATCACCCATCAGGCCATGGCCGAACGCTGCCGCAAACAGAACATCGAGTTCACCGGGCGCCAGGCCTGGCTCGGGCGGATTCGCCAATTGCTCAGCGCGCAATTGAATGCGGCGCCGGGGCTGGAGGGCCTGGCCGAGCAGATGAATTGCTCGGCGCGGACCTTGCGCCGGCATCTCAAGGACATGGGTTGCAGCTATCAGGAGCTGCTCGACGAACTGCGTTTTGAGCAGGCCAAGCAAATGCTGTGTGAGGATCAACTGCCGATCTATCAAATCGCCGAGGCCCTGGGCTTCAGCGAGACCGCCAGTTTTCGCCATGCTTTTGTGCGCTGGAGCGGTGTCGCGCCGAGTCAGTTCCGCCCACACGGATAACCCTCGTAGGAGCTGGCTTGCCAGCGAATTGGCCAGCACATCCAACACATCCATATCGGCTGAATTACCGCCTTCGCTGGCAAGCCAGCTCCTACAGGTAATGCATTCCATGCGCTAAAACAGGGGCGAATTTCGGTCAAATATTTTGGCCACATCGATCCCCTTTTGGCCTTTCCTGCCGTTCTCCTAAACCCTGCGCGCCGCAAGACTGTGTGCAACCGAATCAGCCTGCGGAGAACAAGAAATGCTGACGATCTACTCGGATGATCACCACCTGCACCACGGCCGTTGTGAATTGATCGATGGCCAGCTCAAGCCCTGCTTCGAGATGCCTTCGCGTGCCGACCATGTACTGGCACGGGTGCAAAAACAGAACCTCGGCCCTGTCGAAACGCCGAAGGATTTCGGCCTCGGGCCCATCGAGCGCATCCACAGCCGTGACTTCCTCGATTTTTTCAAAGGTGCCTGGGCACGCTGGACCGAATTCAACACCGACGGCGACCTGCTGCCCTACACCTGGCCAGCCCGCACCCTGCGTCGCGTAAAGCCCACCAGCCTGCATGGCCAACTCGGTTACTACAGCTTCGATGGTGGCGCCCCGATCACCGCCGGCACCTGGCAGGCAGCGTACAGCGCAGCGCAAGTGGCGCTGACCGCCCAGGCGGAAATCCAGCGCGGCGCCCGTTCTGCTTTCGCCCTGTGCCGTCCGCCGGGACACCACGCCGCCAGTGACTTGATGGGCGGTTATTGCTACCTCAACAACGCCGCCATCGCCGCCCAGGCGTTCCTCGATCAGGGCCATAAAAAAGTGGCGATCCTCGACGTCGACTATCACCACGGCAACGGCACCCAGTCGATTTTCTACGAGCGCAGCGATGTGCTGTTCACCTCGATCCACGGTCACCCGGAAGCCGAGTTCCCGTTCTTCCTCGGCTATGAAGACGAGTTGGGCGAAGGCGCCGGCGAAGGCTTCAACTTCAACTATCCACTGGCCGCAGGCTCGGGCTGGGACACCTGGAGCGCGGCGCTGGAACAAGCCTGCAAAGAGATCGACAACTACGGTGCCGACATCATCGTCGTGTCCCTAGGCGTTGACACCTTCAAGGATGATCCGATCTCGCAATTCAAACTCGACAGCCCGGATTACCTGGCCATGGGCAAGCGCATCGCGGCCTTGAGCAAACCGACGCTGTTCGTGATGGAAGGCGGTTATGCGGTGGAAGAAATCGGCATCAACGCTGTGAACGTACTTGAAGGCTTTGAAAGCGCTCAGTGAGGAAAACAACAATGAACAGACTCAAGCGCTTTATCGCTCCCGCGCTGTGCGCCACGCTGCTCGGTGGTGCCGTGCACGCTGAAGAACGCACGCTGCGCGTCTACAACTGGTTCGACTACATCACTCCCAAGGCCCTGGAAGATTTCAAGGCGCAGAATGCTCAGACCAAACTGGTCTACGACATCTTCGATACCAACGAAGCCCTCGAAGCCAAGCTGTTGACCGGCAACTCCGGCTACGACGTGGTGGTGCCGTCCAACGTGTTCCTCGCCAAGCAGATCGAAGCCGGCGTGTTCCAGCCACTGGATCGCAGCAAGTTGCCGAACTGGAATCACCTCGATCCGAAGCTGATGAAGCTCATTGAGGCCAACGATCCAGGCAACAAATTTGCCGTGCCCTACATGTACGGCACCATCCTGATCGGCTTCAACCCGGCCAAGGTCAAGGCGGTGCTCGGCGACAACGCGCCGGTGGACAGCTGGGACCTGATCTTCAAGGAAGAGAACATCAGCAAGCTCAAGCAGTGCGGCGTGGCCCTGCTCGACTCGCCGTCGGAGATCCTGCCGCTGGCCCTGCAACACCTGGGCCTGGACCCCAACAGCAAAAAGCCTGCGGACTACGACAAGGCTGAAGCGCTGTTGATGAAGATCCGCCCGTACGTCACCTACTTCCACTCATCCAAGTACATGGCCGACATCGCCAATGGCGATATCTGCGTGGCGGTCGGTTACTCCGGCAGCTTCTCCCAGGCCGCCAACCGCGCCAAGGAAGCCAAGAACGGCGTGGTCGTCGACATGCGCCTGCCCAAGGAAGGCGCGCCTATCTGGTTCGACATGCTCGCTATCCCCAAAGGTGCGAAGAACCCGGAGGACGCCTACACCTTCATCAACTACTTGCTGCAACCCCAGGTGATCGCGCCAGTCAGCGACTTCGTCGGTTACCCGAACCCGAACAAGGACGCCACGGAACTGGTCGACCCGGCGATCCGCACCAACCCGAACCTGTACCCGACCGAAGCGGCGATGGGCACGCTCTATACCCTGCAACCGCTGCCGCGCGATGCCGAACGTGCGCGGACCCGTGCCTGGACCAAGATCAAGTCCGGGACTTGAGATCAAAAAACCTCCTGCCGTTGTTGGCAGGAGGTTTTATTTTTCGAACTCAGGCCAGGCGATGCAAATTTTCCACCTTGAAAGTTGCTTCAATTTCTTTGTAAGGCGATTCTTCGATCAATGTCACCTTGAAAGAACCAGAGAACTCCTGTCGATTACCTTCACAACAAATATGAGCTCGACCAGACTCCGCAGGATATTCCAGAGTCGGCTCCCCGGCGTTTTCCATTATATAACCAATGGTGACTTTTCCATCGAGACTGACATCATGCTCTCCGTCACCAAGATCATCATCGGCCGCCACAGATATATATCGCCGACTATTTCCCTCATTAATGACCCCCACCACAATTTTTACACCAAAACTGATAAAACCATGAACGTCGTCGGCGGTAAAGGCAACACCATCAATCGATGCAGTAAAGTAGTCGTCCGTTACCTGCCGCGGGCCTTGGCACCTCGTTGCTTCCAGCGCTGCTTCCAGGCACTTTGCGTGTAAATGCTTCATAGAATATTCCTTGATGAGTCCAAGCAAACAAATGCCCGGATTCAGGTCATGACTCCATAGGGTCGAATGATAAATAAATTTATAAACGGCAATAAGAATACACGACAGCAATTATCGATTTCACTATCGCACGCACTTCCTCCGTTACGCACTAATTATTTATGCGCATTGATGCGCCCGGTCAATACTGAAAGTGTTTCATATAACTTTGTTACACCTACAACTTCGACGTTTAACCATGTAGCCTGGCTACGACGTGGTGGATTACCTGACCCCAAAAAGGACGCCACGGAATTGGTCGACCCGGCGATCCGCTGCCCCCATCGTTATCAAGACCTGCGTTTACGCAGGTCTTTTTTGCCCGCAATATTTATTTACCGCCAATGCCGTCCTGCCCGTCACTGAATTGCAATCTATCCCAGCGAGATCAGCGCGCTTCAGCCAGCACGCCACACCGCCCGTAACCGTTGCAATGCCACCTCGATCGCCTTTTCGGGCACCGCGGCAAAACCCAGCACCAGACCGGCGCGTTGATCCATCGGGGTTGCGGACTCCGGCAGCCAGTAACTGCTCAAGCCGTTGACCTCGACATCGACACTGCCCGCCAACTCAATCAACTCACGTTCACGTGCCACGCTGTCGACCCGTACTGTCATGTGCAACCCCGCGGCAACAGTGGGCAACTTGCCGATGCCTGGAATATCCGCAGGCCAACCATTGAGCAACGCATTGCGCCGACTCAGCGCCGCACGCCGCATACGCCGGATGTGACGCTGGAAATGCCCGGCCGCCATGAACTCGGCCATGACCGCCTGGGTGCTGACTTCAGAATGCCGTACGTCAACCGCGCGTCGTTGCGCAAAGGCCTGCACCAGCCCCGGCGGCAGCACCAGATAACCAAGACGCAACGCCGGAAACGCGACCTTGCCGAACGTACCGACATACAACACCCGCCCGTGACGATCGAGCGCAGCCAAAGGTGCCAATGGCGCGCCGCTGTATCGGTACTCGCCATCATAGTCATCCTCGACGATCCAGCCTTGGGTGCGCTCGGCCCAGGCCAGCAACTCCAGGCGCCGCGCCAGGCTCATGACCACGCCGGTGGGGTACTGATGTGACGGTGTGACATAGGTCAGCCGACAATCATCGAGCCCTGTCAGTTCGCTGCAATTGATGCCCTCGCTGTCCACTGACACCCCGTGCAGTCGCGCCCCCGCCACGGCGAACGCATGCCCTGCCGCCCGATACCCCGGGTTTTCAATCGCCACACCGTCGCCCGGTTCCACCAGCAGCTGTGCACAAAGGCTGATGCCCTGCTGCGCGCCACTGGTGATCACAATTTGTTCAGCCGTGCACTGCATACCCCGCGAGCTGCGTAGATACGCCGCGATCATCCCCCGCAAGCGCGCATCGCCTGCCGGGTCGCCGTAGCACAACTGCTGGAAATCCGGTTTACGCCAGAAAGCCGCATTCAGCTTGGCCCAGACCTCGAACGGAAACAGATCGAACGCCGGAACACCGACCCGAAATGCCCTGGGCGGACCACTGGGCGGCATGGGTAAATGGTTCTTTTCAACGCGGGTCAAGGCGTCCCTGTGGGTAACTTTGCTGGATGAATCCACAGGCAAATCATGCCAATTTGTGGATAAAGCTGTGGGTAAGCCTGTTGAAAACCCTGTGGATACTTTTGTGGATAGTTTTTTTGCCGGCAAGGTTGCCTGGGGTAATTGCGCGACGTAAGTCCCGTCGCCTACCCGCCCCTCGATAAACCCTTCAGCGTAAAGCTGATCGTAGGCGCGCACTACACTGTTGCGGGAAATCTCCAGCGCGGCCGCCAGATCCCGACTGGCCGGCAGACGCGTGCCGCTGGCCAGTCGCCCGTCGAGCACCCGCATCCGCAATGCCTGATAGAGCTGCCGACTCAGCCCCTGGCGACGATCAAGCTCGATACCCGCCGGGTTGAAGGTCAAGGACAGTGGTTCGCTAGTCATCACAATGGACCTATGAAATTGGTCATTAATGGCTCTTACAACAGACCAATAGCGTGCCTAGGATGCAGACATTCGCCAAGGAAAATATCGCCATGTACACGCCACGTGCTTTTGCCATCGACGAGTTGTCCCAACTGCATGAACTGATCCTCGCCACCCGTCTCGCCATATTGGTGACTCACGGTGAAAGTGGCCTGCAAGCCAGCCACGTACCGGTGCTGCTGCATTGCGAACAAGGCTCGAACGGCACGCTGTACGGGCATCTGGCCAAAGCCAATCCACAGTGGAAAGACCTGCGCGACGGCGCCGAAGCCCTGCTGATTTTTGCCGGTGCCGACGCTTACGTCAGCCCCGGCTTCTACCCGAGCAAGGCCGAACACGGCAAAGTCGTGCCAACCTGGAACTACGTCGCCGTACACGCCTATGGCCGAGCCGAAACCTTCAGAGATGGCGGGCGGCTGCTCGACATCGTCAGCACCCTCACCGATCGTCATGAAGCTGGCCGCGCCCAACCGTGGTCAGTGGCCGATGCCCCCGCCGATTACATCGACGGCATGCTCAAGGCCATCGTCGGTTTCGCCATTCCCATCGACCGTCTGGAGGGCAAGCGCAAGCTCAGCCAGAACCGCAGCCCCGCCGACATCGACGGCGTGCGCAAAGGCCTGGCCGCCAGCCCCGACGTCAACGACCAAACCCTCGCCCAATTGATGCGCTAAGGAAGTCACCATGAGTCAAATCGACATTCGCCAGGTCAGCGCCGGCGATCACGCGGCCTGGTTGCCGCTGTGGCAAGCCTACCTGCGCTTCTACAAAACCGAACTGCCGGATGCCGTTACCCAAAGCACCTGGCAGCGCATGCTCGAGCCGAACGAACCGACCCACGCTGCCCTCGCCTGGGCCGATGGCAAAGCGGTGGGCATGGTGCATTTCATCTACCATCGATCGAACTGGGCCATCGAAAACTCCTGCTACCTGCAAGACTTGCTGGTGGTCCCGGA
This sequence comes from Pseudomonas sp. GM55, assembly GCF_000282395.1. Taxonomy (NCBI): domain Bacteria; kingdom Pseudomonadati; phylum Pseudomonadota; class Gammaproteobacteria; order Pseudomonadales; family Pseudomonadaceae; genus Pseudomonas; species Pseudomonas sp. GM55. The sequence goes on from NZ_AKJJ01000047.1 coordinate 67,195, forward strand.
AACCCGTGGCACCGGCGTCGGCCGCCAGTTGATCGAGTTCGTCTACACCACGGCCAAGGCCGACGGCTGCAACAAGGTCCACTGGCTGACCCACGAAACCAATGCCACCGCGATCCAGCTCTACGAGCGCATCGCCGAACGCCCTGGTTTCATCCAGTTTCGCAAAGCCATCTAGGTTCAAGGAGAACAGCATGTCGATTTCACTCGCCGACTGGAAAGGCGTCCCGGCCCCCACGGTGCAAACCATCGAAGGGCGTTTCATCCGCCTGGAAAAACTCGACCCTGCACGCCATGGCGATGATTTGTTCAAAGCCCTGCAAGGCCCCGGTGCCGATCCGAAACTCTGGGACTACCTGCCTTACGGCCCCTTCCCGGAGCGCAGCGTCTTCAACGACTGGCTGAACAACCACGCGGCCAGCAGCGACCCGTATTTCTTCAGTGTGATCGACCGCGCCAGCGGCGAGGTCCAGGGCATTCTCAGCCTGATGTCCATCGTCCCGGTCCAGGGCCGCATCGAAATCGGCCACGTCACCTTCGGCGCCCCGATGCAGCGCTCGCCAAAGAGCACCGAAGCGGTTTACCTGCTGGCCAGGGAATCCTTTGCCCTGGGCTACCGTCGCCTGGAATGGAAGTGCAACAACGCCAACGCCCGATCCAAATACGCGGCTGAGCGACTGGGCTTCAGTTTTGAAGGGGTGTTCCGTCAGCACATGGTGGTCAAGGGCCAGAACCGTGATACCGCGTGGTACTCGATTCTGGATTCGGAATGGCCGGCGATTGGTGCGGGGTTTGAGCGCTGGTTGAGCGATGAGAACCAGAGCGATTCGGGGCAGGTGAAGACGTTGGCGGAATGTCGCGGGTAATCATCAGCGGCTATACGGACGTCTTCGCGAGCAGGCTCGCTCCCACATTGATCCAGCGTTTCTTCAGTGCAAAAAAAGGGGAGCACATGCCCCCCCGAGGTTTAAAGCGTTGAATCGAGGCTGTTAACTCAGCCTTCGATCTCGATCAGGATTTCGCCCGGGTTCACCCGGTCGCCCTTGGCCACGTGAATGGCGGTGACTTTACCGGCGATGGCAGCCTGGACTTCGGTTTCCATTTTCATCGCTTCGGTGATCAGCACGGCCTGGCCTGCCTTGACGGTGTCGCCTTCCTTGACCAGCACATCGACGATGTTGCCCGGCATGGTGGTGCTGACATGGCCCGGCGCGCTGGCCTGCTTGCGCTTGCTGCTGCCGCCGCCGACGAACTCGTTGAGCGGCTCGAACACCACTTCTTCCGGCATGCCGTCGATGGACAGGTAGAAGTGACGCTTGCCTTCGGACTTGACGCCCACGCCGGTGATATCGACGCGGTAGGTCTCGCCGTGAACGTCGATGACGAACTCGGTCGGCACGCCTTCGCCGCCCACCGAAGCCACCTTTCCGGCTTCCGGAATCGGCAACAGCACTTCAGGTGTCAGGGTTCCAGCCGCACGCTCTTCGAGGAACTTGCGACCGATGTCCGGGAACATGGCGTAGGTCAGCACGTCTTCTTCAGACTTGGCCAGTGCTCCGATATCGGCGCGCAACTTGGCCATTTCCGGCTTGAGCAAGTCGGCCGGACGAACGTCGATAACCTCTTCGCTGCCGATGGCCTGGCGACGCAGTTGCTCGTTCACGGTGCCCGGCGCTTTGCCGTAGCCGCCTTGCAGGTAAAGCTTCACTTCGTTGGTGATGGTCTTGTAGCGCTCACCGGCCAGCACGTTGAAGAACGCCTGGGTGCCGACGATCTGCGAAGTCGGGGTCACCAGCGGCGGGAAGCCGAGGTCTTCGCGAACCCGCGGGATTTCGGCCAGCACTTCGCTCATGCGATTCAGTGCGCCCTGCTCTTTCAACTGGTTGGCCAGGTTGGAGATCATGCCGCCCGGCACCTGGTTGACCTGCACACGGGTGTCGACGGCAGTGAATTCGCTTTCAAACTGGTGGTACTTCTTGCGCACGGCGTAGAAGTACAGGCCGATCTCTTGCAGCAGCTCCAGATTCAGGCCAGTGTCGAACTCGCTGCCCTTGAGGGCCGCGACCATCGACTCGGTACCCGGATGGCTGGTACCCCAGGCGAAGCTGGAGATCGCGGTGTCGATATGGTCAGCGCCGTTTTCGATGGCCTTCATCTGGCACATCGCAGCCAGGCCAGCGGTGTCGTGCGAGTGAATGAACACTGGCAGCGACTGCTCGGCTTTCAGTGCCTTGACCAGTTCGCCTGTGGCGTACGGGGTCAGCAGGCCGGCCATGTCCTTGATTGCCACCGAGTCGCAACCCATGGCTTCCATTTGCTTGGCCTGGTTCACGAAGGCCTCGATGGTGTGCACCGGGCTGGTGGTGTAGGCGATGGTGCCCTGGGCGTGTTTACCGGCGGCTTTCACCGCTTCGATGGCCACGCGCAGGTTACGCACGTCGTTCATGGCGTCGAAAATACGGAACACGTCGATGCCGTTGACTGCAGCCTTGGCAACGAAGGCTTTGACCACGTCGTCGCTGTAGTGGCGGTAGCCCAACAGGTTCTGGCCACGCAGGAGCATTTGCAGACGGGTGTTAGGCAGCGCGGCGCGCAGTTGACGCAGACGCTCCCACGGATCTTCTTTCAGGAAGCGTACGCAGGCGTCGAACGTCGCGCCGCCCCAGCACTCCAGCGACCAGTAGCCGACTTTGTCGAGCTTGTCGCAGATCGGCAGCATGTCTTCGGTGCGCATGCGGGTCGCGAGCAGCGATTGGTGGGCGTCGCGCAGGATTGTGTCGGTAACGTGGATTTGTTTGCTCATTGTTCTATTCCTCACAGGCCTGCGTGGGCGGCGATGGCGGCGGCGATGGCCAGGGCCAGCTCTTCGGGTTTGCGCTTGATCGAGTAGTTGGTCAGTTCAGGGTGGCTTTCAACGAAGCTGGTGTTGAACTGGCCGCTACGGAATTCCGGATTGCGCAGGATTTCCTGGTAATACGCGGCGGTGGTCTTGACCCCTTGCAGACGCATGTCGTCGAGGGCGCGTAGGCCACGGTCCATCGCTTCTTCCCAGGTCAGCGCCCACACCACCAGTTTCAGGCACATGGAATCGTAGAACGGTGGAATGGTGTAACCGGTGTAGATCGCCGTGTCGGTACGCACGCCAGGACCGCCGGGCGCGTAATAACGGGTGATCTTGCCGAAGCTCGGCAGGAAGTTGTTTTTCGGGTCTTCGGCGTTGATCCGGAATTGCAGGGCGAAACCACGGTGCTGGATGTCTTCCTGTTTCACCGAAAGCGGCAGACCGGAGGCGATGCGAATCTGTTCACGGACAATGTCGATGCCGGTGATTTCTTCGGTGATGGTGTGTTCCACCTGCACCCGGGTGTTCATCTCCATGAAGTACACCTCGCCCTCGGCGAGCAGGAACTCCACGGTACCGGCGTTCTCATAACCCACGGCCTTGGCTGCACGCACCGACAGGTCGCCGATGTAGGCGCGCTGTTCCGGGGTCAGTTGCGGGCTCGGGGCGATCTCGATCAGCTTCTGGTTGCGGCGCTGGATCGAGCAGTCACGTTCGAACAGGTGCACCACGTTGCCGAAGCTGTCGCCGAGAATCTGCGCTTCGATGTGTTTCGGATTGACGATGCATTTTTCCAGGAACACTTCCGCCGAACCAAATGCCTTGGTGGCTTCGGAAATGACCCGCGGGAATGCCTGTTCGAGCTCTTCGCGGCTGTTGCAGCGACGAATGCCGCGACCGCCACCACCGGAAGTGGCCTTGAGCATCACCGGGTAACCGATGCGGTCGCCTTCGGTCAGGGCCTCTTCGATGCCCGACACGTTGCCTTCGGTGCCCGGAGTGACCGGCACGCCGGCCTTGATCATGCTGCGGCGCGCTTCAGTCTTGTCGCCCATGCGGCGAATGACTTCAGCCGATGGACCGATGAATTTGATTCCGCGTTCGGCGCAGATCTCTGCCAGTTCGGCGTTTTCCGAAAGGAAACCGTAGCCGGGGTGCAACGCATCGCAGCCGGTTTCCACGGCCAGGTTCACCAGCTTGCGCGGGTTCAGGTAACCGGCCAGCGGCTCGGCACCAATGCTGTGGGCCTCGTCCGCACGCTTCACATGCAAGGCATGGCGGTCGGCGTCGGAATAGATCGCGACCGAGCGAATGCCCATTTCGGCGCAGGCACGCACGATTCGTACGGCAATCTCACCACGGTTGGCGATCAGGATCTTTGTTATCACTTGGAAATTCCCTTGAGCCGGTGGTACCCACGACCTGCTAGACCAGGTCGACGCGTGACCAAATGTTTCAATTTGGTCGCAGGTCCACACTAGCGCCCACAAGGGATTAACAAAAATGAATAATTATTGGGTCGCGCATAAGTAAAGACTTATAGTTGATTCACCAGCCAGCGACGAGAGTGACCAGATAATGCGTAAGTCATTGATGCGTATGACTTTACGGCAATTGCAGATCTTCAACGAGGTCTGTGATTTGCGATCCTACAGCCGCGCGGCTGAGGAAATGTCGCTCACACAACCTGCCGTCAGCCTGCAGATTCGTCAACTTGAAGAGCTGATTGGCCAGCCTTTGTTCGATTACGTCGGCAAAAAACTCTACATGACCGAAGCGGCTGAAGCGTTACAGCGGGCCAGCCGGGATATTTTCGGACGCCTGGAAAACCTCGACATGCAGCTGTCGGACATGCAGGGCTCGCTGCAGGGGCAACTGAAACTGGCGGTGGAATCCAGCGCCAAGTATTTCGTGCCGCACCTGTTTGCCGCCTTCAAACGCCAGCACCCGGAGGTGAACCTGCAATTAACGGTGGTCAATCGCGGCCAGGTCATTCGGCGCTTGTCGGACAACCGCGACGATCTGGTGATCATGTCCATGGTGCCTCAGGACATGGGCCTGGAATTCCTGCCGTTCCTGAACAACCCGATCGTCGCCGTGGCGCCACCGGACCACCCGCTGTGCCATATGGGGCCGCTGCGCTTGCAGGATCTCGAGCCCTACACACTGCTGCTGCGTGAGCCAGGCTCCGGGACGCGACTTGCGTGCGAAGAATACTTCAAAGAGAAACGCGTGCACTTCAACCAGACTCAGGAAGTCTCGTCTGCCGAAGCCCAGCGTGAATGTGTACTGGCAGGCTTGGGCGTTGCGCTGTTGACGCGCCACGCCCTGAACCTTGAGCTGGCAACCGGTGGGCTGATCGAGCTACCCGTCGAAGAGCTGCCACTGTTTCGCAGTTGGTGCCTGGTGCAGGCCAAGGCGAAACGCCTGTCACCGGTGGCTCACGCCTTCCTGGCGTTTATCCGTAGCGAACGGATTCAAATCAGCGCGCTGGTTGAGCGTTTCGACGGGAAGTCGAGGGAGTTGCCTGCCAGAAGTTGAGCTCCAACTCCGGAAAATCGCCAATTTCGGCCAGAAGCTGACGGCGTTCGCAGCGATCTTCAATGGCGCGGCGGAATTCCATGCGGCGCTGATCTTCTTGCTGGCGACGGGTTTTGACAGCGCTGTTGCGTTCTTCGTAAGGCATGGCCATTTCGAGTCTCCCAAGGCGAGTACGGGAGTTTCAAGATAGGCGCCGGGGATGACGGTTTGGCGGCTTGGGCATTACAGACTGATGAAACATGTGGCGTATTCAAAGACATCTTCGCGAGCAGGCTCGCTCCCACATTGGAATGCATTGCAAATGTGGGAGCGAGCCTGCTCGCGAATAAGGTCGGAACGACCTTGCGACGACATCAGTCGTCCAGCGCTTTCACCGACTTGGGCGACAATCGCAAGCTGCGCAGGCTGCGCTTGACGCTCTTGAGGTGGTTGACCAGGCTCGGGCCACGGGCCATGGCCACGCCCATCGCCAGCACGTCGATCACCACCAGGTGGGCGATACGCGATGTCAGCGGTGTATAGATTTCAGTGTCTTCATGCACATCGATCGCCAGATTGACCGTAGACAGCTCGGCCAATGGTGTCTGGCTTGGGCACAAGGTGATCAGCGAAGCACCGCTTTCGCGCACCAGGTTGGCGGTGATCAGCAGGTCCTTGGAGCGCCCGGACTGGGAAATGCAGATCGCCACGTCGGTTGGCTTGAGCGTCACGGCCGACATCGCCTGCATGTGCGGGTCGGAATACGCCGCTGCCGTCAGCAGCAAGCGGAAGAACTTGTGCTGGGCGTCCGCCGCGACCGCACCCGAGGCGCCGAAGCCATAGAACTCGACACGCTGGGCCTGGGACATGAGGGTCACGGCCCTCTGCAATTCCAGCGGATCGAGTTTCTCGCGAACCTCCATCAGCGTATGCAGGGTGGTGTCGAAGATTTTCAGGCTGTAGTCGGCGACCGAATCATCTTCATGGATCGCAAACTGACCGAAGCTCGCACCTGCCGCCAGGCTCTGGGCCAGCTTCAGCTTCAGGTCCTGAAAGCCGGAACAACCGATGGCACGGCAAAAACGCACGATGGTCGGCTCACTGATGCCCACGCTGTGGGCCAGGTCAGCCATGGAGCTGTGCATCACGGCCGCAGGATCAAGCAGCACGTGGTCGGCGACCTTGAGCTCCGACTTGCGTAACAGGTGGCGAGACTGGGCGATGTGTTGCAGCAGATTCAAAGGGCTGGACTCTTTGTTATTGGCAGGTGCCGGGGATGTAGCACGCTTGTAGTTATACTACATGAATTGGCTTTTTGCCTGCTCAATGCGTAACCGGATCCCTCGATTTCACGTGCCCGCGCTTCATGTAGCACTTCTGGTGCATGTCCATATGCGCCGGCTGCGCGTTTTAAAGGTCAAAAGCACCTTGAGGCATTAAATGGAACGACCAGGAACATAAATAGCTTCCTGGTCAGCTTGCAGCTTGCGCGTGCAGCAAACCCGCCAACGTCTCGGCCTCGACCGGGCGGCTGATCAAATAGCCCTGTACTTCATCGCAGCGCTCGGCTTTCAGGAATTCAAGCTGCTCTGCGCGCTCCACCCCTTCTGCCACGACCTTCAGCTTCAGGCCGTGAGCCATGGCAATGATGGCCCGGGTAATCGCCGCGTCTTCGCTGGCCTCACCCAGGCCACGGATAAACGCCTGATCAATCTTCACGTAATCCACGGGGATGCGCTTGAGATAGCTTAGGGATGAATAACCTGTACCAAAATCATCGATGGCCAGTTTCACCCCGAGATCACGCAACTGCTGAAAGGTTGCGATGATGTGTTCGACGCTGTCCAGCAACTGGCTTTCGGTGAGCTCCAACTCCAGGTAGCGTGGCTCCAGCCCGGTTTCCTCCAGCACTTGGCGCACCAGGCTGACCAATTTTCCCTGTCGCAATTGATGCACCGACAGATTGACCGACACCCGAATCGCTTCGAGCCCCTGTCGCTGCCACTCACAAGCTTGCCAGCAGGCCTGACGCAACACGAATTCGCCGATCGGGCCGATTAATCCAGTCTCCTCAGCCAGGCCGATGAAGTCCCCCGGCGGCACGCGCCCCATGGTTGGATGATCCCAGCGCACCAAGGCTTCGGCGGCATTCAACTTGCCCGTGGCAAGGCACAGCTTGGGTTGGTAAAACACCTTCAGCTGTTGCTCTTCGACGGCCCTGCGCAAATGGTTTTCCAGCTGCAAACGCTCCAGCGTGCTGGCTTGCAGGCTATCGGTGTAAAACTGGAAATTATTACCGCCCAAGTGTTTGGCGTGCTGCATGGCCATGTTCGACTGACTGACCAATGCCGATATTTCCCGGGCGCTGTCCGGCAACAAGCTGATGCCCATCGATGCGCTGACCACCAGTTCATGGCCTTCGATGGTGACGGGTAAACGCAACTTGCTCGCCAGACGAGTCGCCACCCGGGCCAGACTCGAAAGGTTGCCGTAGGAGTTGAACAGCACGGCAAACTCATCACCGGACAGGCGCGCGATGGTGTCCGCCTCAGGCAATGCATTCACCAGCCGCCGGGCCATTTTCTGTAATAACTGGTCGGCGACTTCATGCCCAAGGCTGTCGTTGAGTTGCTTGAACCGATCGAGATTGATGTGCAGCAATGCCAGGCTGCGATAACCGCCCTGTCGCACTCGTTGATGAGCCTCGCTGAGGCGTTCGCGGAACATCGAGCGGTTGGCCAGACCGGTAAGCTCGTCGTAATGGGTCAGATAGCGCATTCGCTCTTCGGATTCCCGGCGGGCGGAGAGATCAGCGAAGAAGCCGACAATATGGCTGACATTACCTCGGGTATCGCGCACAGCATTCAGTTGCAGCCATTGCGGATACATCTCGCCGTTCTTGCGGGTTTCCACCAATTCGCCCTGCCAGCTGCCTTGCTGTTCAAGCGCCTGATGTATTGCAGCGTAATGCCGACGCGCATCGCGACTGCATGGCAACTCAACGACATTGCGGCCGATCATGTCTTCGATGTCATAGCCGGTCACTCGACTGAAGGCTTGATTGACCGCGATCAGGGCGTAGTTCGGATCGAAAATCACGATCCCTTCACTGGCCGCTTCGAAAACGGTCGCCGCCAGTTGCCGCTGCTCTTCCAGGCCTTTGCTGACACTGATGTCGCGGCGAGTGCCGACCATGCGAATCACCCGGCCGTTCTCGGCACGCTCGACCGCCCGCCCACGGTCCTCGATCCAGACCCAGTGGCCGTCGCCATGCCGTACGCGATACTCGATTTGATAGTCCTCGGTGCGGCCCTTCAAATGCTCGACCAGCGCCCTTTTCAGCGCAGGAAGGTCCTCGGGATGAAGGCGCGGCTTGAGGTGCCGCAGTAGTGCCGTGACCTGGTCCGGCTCCAGGCCGAACAATTCCTGAATCTGCGTGTGATGGACTTCGTCGGTATGCAGATTCCAGTCCCACAATCCCAACTCGCTGGCCTTCAATGCCAACGCCAGACGTGCTTCACTCTTGCTCAGCGCCTGGTTGGCGGCGTCCAGTTCCAGGCTGCGCTGAGCGACACGGTTTTCCAGGTCGATCTGAATCTCCCGCAACTCGTCCTCGGCGCGTCGGCGCTGTTCTATTTCCTTGGCCAGCTTCTGATTAAGCTGATCACTGCAGCTTTGCGCCTGCTGCAAATGCTCGATCAGGGCCTGGTTCTGAAAGCGTCGCATCAAGCCGCGATCGATCAATCGATTGACCTGCCAGGCAACCACGCTCAATGCACCGAGCAGAATCAGCCCGAACCAGCCCCAACCTTGCTGCTGTTCGTCCCCCCCAAAAAACATATAGGCGATGGCCGGCAACAGGCAGGGCAAGGTAAAAGACAGAAAGGCCGGCAAACTGACCGCATAAGCCACGCTGGCCGAGAGCGCTGCGGCACCGATGAGGCCGAAGACCCAGGCTTGCTGAATGAAGTTGTCGGCGGGAGCCAGGGCGATGCCGGCACCGGCCAGGGTCAGGCCGGTGAGGCCCGAGCCCAGCCAAAACATCCGTCGCCAAATGGGATGGGCCTGACGATTGGGAATGGCCGAATCGAAGGCTGCGACCTGAATCACCCGCAATGCCACCAGAGACAACAACCACACCAGCCAGATACTGACCAGAAAATAGCGTTGCGGACTCCAGAGCAAACCGGCGCAGACCAAGCCGTTGATCAGCATGAACAACGTGGGCAGCAGCGAGCCCTGATACAACAGGCGCGTGCGTTCGACCGCCATTTCCATGGCGTACTGTTTACGAATCTCCCGGGGTTCCACAGTGGGGCCCGACAGGTCGATGCTGAGGGTCATAGGCGATGTTCTTGTTCTTATAATGATGAGCATGAGCCCGAAACTGCTCGGAGCATACACAAGCAATTGCCCGGACCAAACTGCTGCTGATCAATAAATCGCCAAATTTTTCAGCCGCCGAAGCCCCGAAAAACGCTGAAGACACGCCCCGCCAACGCCTGCAGCCGATGACCGACCGGTCGTCCTTCGCTTAACTTTCATCGGCTAAAGCGAAGCGGAGTTTGCCCGGTGTGTCGCGGCCCCCTAGAATGCCCTGATGCGCGATGATCTCTCCCTTCTGCTGAACTCCCTCAACGATGCCCAACGCCAGGCCGTAGCGGCCCCCGTGGGTCGTCAGTTGGTCCTGGCCGGTGCTGGTTCCGGTAAAACCCGAGTGCTGGTGCACCGTATCGCCTGGCTGATCCAGGTCGAAAACGCCTCGCCCCACTCCATCCTGTCGGTGACCTTCACCAACAAGGCTGCTGCCGAGATGCGCCAGCGCATCGAGCAGTTGATGGGCATCAACCCGGCCGGCATGTGGGTCGGCACATTCCACGGCCTGGCGCACCGCTTGTTGCGGGCGCACTGGCAGGAAGCCGGGCTGAGCCAGACTTTCCAGATTCTCGACAGCGACGACCAGCAACGGCTGGTCAAGCGGGTGATCCGCGAGCTCGGTCTGGACGAACAGCGCTGGCCGGCCCGTCAGGCCCAGTGGTTCATCAACGGACAGAAAGACGAAGGTCTGCGTCCGCAACACATTCAAGCCAGCGGCGACCTGTTCCTGGCGACCATGCGCGGCATCTATGAGGCCTACGAGGCCGCCTGCCTGCGCGCGGGGGTCATCGACTTCTCCGAATTGCTGCTGCGCGCCCTCGATCTGTGGCGCGATCACCCAGGCCTGCTCGCTCACTATCAAAAGCGCTTCCGGCACATCCTGGTGGACGAATTCCAGGACACCAACGCCGTGCAGTACGCCTGGTTGCGCCTGCTGGCCAAGGGTGGCGACAGCCTGATGGTGGTGGGTGACGATGACCAGTCGATCTACGGCTGGCGCGGCGCGAAAATCGAGAACATCTACCAGTATTCCGAAGACTTCCCGGACGCCGAGACTATTCGCCTGGAGCAAAACTATCGCTCCACCGCCGGCATCCTGAAGGCTGCCAACGCCTTGATCGCCAACAACACCGGGCGCCTGGGCAAAGAGCTGTGGACAGACGGCGGCGACGGCGAAGCGATCAACCTGTACGCCGCCTTCAACGAACACGATGAGGCACGCTACGTTGTCGAAACCATCGAAAGTGCGCTGAAAACCGGCTTGTCTCGAAGCGATATTGCGATTCTGTACCGCTCCAACGCCCAATCGCGGGTTCTGGAAGAGGCCTTGCTGCGCGAGCGCATTCCCTACCGTATCTATGGCGGTCAGCGCTTCTTCGAACGCGCCGAAATCAAAAACGCCATGGCTTACCTGCGGTTACTCGAAGGACGGGGCAACGACGCCGCACTGGAACGGGTCATCAACGTGCCGGCCCGTGGCATCGGCGAGAAAACTGTCGAAGCGATCCGCGATCATGCGCGCCACAGCGATGTGTCGATGTGGGAAGCGATGCGCCAACTGGTAGCCAACAAAGGCCTGACCGGTCGTGCGGCCAGTGCCCTTGGCGCGTTTATCGAGTTGATCGAGAACCTCGCCGCCAAGTGCATGGAAATGCCGCTGCACCTGATGACCCAGACCGTCATCGAGCAGTCGGGGTTGATCGCCTATCACGAAGCGGAAAAAGGCGAGAAAGGCCAGGCCCGGGTAGAAAACCTTGAAGAACTGGTCAGCGCCGCCCGCAACTTCGAAAACAGCGAAGAAGACGAAGACCTGACGCCGCTCGCGGCCTTCCTCGGTCATGCGTCGCTGGAAGCCGGCGATACCCAGGCCGACGAGCACGAAGACAGCATTCAATTGATGACCCTGCACAGCGCCAAGGGCCTGGAGTTCCCTTACGTGTTCCTGGTGGGCATGGAGGAAGGTCTGTTCCCGCACAAGATGAGCCTGGAAGAACCCGGCCGCCTTGAAGAAGAGCGTCGTCTGGCCTATGTCGGCATCACCCGGGCCATGCAGAATCTGGTGATGACCTACGCCGAAACCCGCCGTCTGTACGGCAGCGAGACCTACAACAAGGTGTCGCGCTTCGTACGCGAGGTGCCGAAAGGCCTGATTCAGGAAGTGCGCTTGTCCAACAGCGTCAGCCGTCCGTTCGGTGGCAACCAGTCAATGAGTGGCAGCAACCTGTTCAGCGGCAGCGAGATTCCGCAGACCGGCTTCAGCCTGGGTCAGACTGTGCGCCACTCGATCTTTGGTGACGGCGTGATCCTCAACTTCGAAGGCGCCGGGGCCCAGGCCCGGGTGCAGGTGAACTTCAGCGAAGGCAGCAAGTGGCTGATGCTGGGTTATGCCAAGCTGGAAGCCGTTTAAGGAAACGCTGGATGCTTTTCTGTGGGTTGATCTGACTAAAGGCGCTAAAACATGGGCTCAGGCTTTTTTTCTTCCTGGACATTCTGGGCCCTGTTATCGGCGGCGTTCGCGGCGATGACTGCCATTTTCGCGAAAGTCGGCATCGAAAACGTCAATTCCGACTTCGCCACCCTGCTACGTACAATAGTGGTATTGGTCAGCCTGGCCTTGATTTTGTACGCCACGGGCCAATATCAGTCATTGGGATCGATCACAGCCAAGAGCTACCTGTTCCTGCTGTTGTCGGGCCTGGCCACCGGTGCATCGTGGATCTGCTATTTCCGTGCACTCAAGGTCGGTCCGGCCTCACTGGTCGCTCCGGTGGACAAACTCAGCGTGGTGCTGGTCGCCATACTGGGCGTGGTTCTATTGGGAGAAAAACTCGATCTGCGTCAATGGGGCGGAATCGGTCTGATCACGGCCGGGGTCGTCATGCTGGCGCTACGACGCTAGGCGAACGCCCTACAAAACTTATCCACTCATCTGACATATCAAAGTCCAAAGGCCCTATTGCGCTGACTGAAGCTGAACACGACCTGTCAGGCAAAAGCCCGAAACACTCTGCCGCTAGCCAGTAACACTTCAGCTGTGCAACATGGCGCGCGTGCCTTCCACAAATGGGAATTCCCTTTATGAAACGTTTTCTTAGCATCGCCATGGCGTTGTGCATCGGCCTGACGATGAGTCTCGACGTCAATGCCGCCAAGCGCTTCGGTGGTGGCAAAAGCGCAGGCGCTGCGCCGACGCACCAGACCAGCCAGATGGCTCCTTCTTCTCCAGGCATGGGCGGCGCCGCGGCGACCGCTGGTGCTGCCGGTGCCGCTGGCGCCGCTGCCAAGGCCGGTGGCGCTTCGCGCTGGCTCGGCCCTCTGGCCGGTATCGCGGCTGGTGGCCTGCTGGCATCCATGTTCATGGGTGACGGCTTCCAGGGCATGCAGATCTTCGACATCCTGATCATGGCCGTCATCGCGTTCCTGGTCTTTCGCTTTATCGCCGCCCGTCGTCGCAAGCAGCAGGAGCATTACGCTCCGGCCGGCCACGCGCCGATGCAGCGTGAAGCGTTCGAACAAAAGCCGGCCGGCGGTTCGATCTTCGGTGGTTCGGCTGCACCCGTTGCCGCTCGTCCGGTGATCAATGCGCCAGCCTGGTTCAACGAAAGGAACTTCGTCGAAGCGGCACGCAATCACTTCCAGTCCCTGCAACAACACTGGGACGCCAACGAAATGGACAAGATCGCCGAGTTCGTCACTCCGCAAATGCTGGACTTCCTCAAGCGTGAGCGTGCTGACCTGGGCGACGGTTTCCAGTCCACCTACATTGATAACCTCAACGTACAACTGGACGGTGTGGACGATCGCGCCGACAAGACCATTGCCACCCTGACTTTCACTGGCGTGTCGAAAACCTCGCGTTTCGACCAGGGCGAAGTCTTCAGTGAAAGCTGGAACATGGAACGCGCCCAGGGCGAAAACCAGCCTTGGCTGGTGGCCGGTATCCGCCAGAACGGCTGACCACCCTCCGCGTTTCACTTGTTGTAAACAAACCCCAGCCCCGGCTGGGGTTTTCTATTTCGCGGTTGCATCTATAGCGAGCTACTGTATAAACCGCCCCATATAAACCGCGCCATACAAGCAAGAGGATCCCGGACGTGGAAGAAATCATCGAACAACTGCGTGAAGCCAACGAACCGGTACCGGTCCCCTTGGAGTTACCCGACGAAGATCAACTGGTAGAGGTCGAAGAAGAACTCTTCATCAATATTCCATTCGTTTTCAAGGAATTCCTGCTGACTGTCAGCGATGTGGTTTACGGCAGCCTTGAACCGGTGACCGTCACTGACCCGCAATCGCATACCTATCTGCCTGATGTGGCCGCAAATGCCTGGGACGCTGGCGTACCACGCGATCTGATCCCTATCTGCCAGGACGGCGACAACTACTACTGCGTCGAAGAGGACGGCACCGTAGTGCTGTGGTCGGGCGAAGAAGAGCTGATCACCGAAGAGTCCTGGGAATCCGTATGGCACTGGGCGCGGGACGTCTGGCTGGAAAGCTGATCCAGTCAATGCCGCAAGGTGGTCAATGCCCGGACGACTCTTTGTGATTGTCGAGGGTTTCCAGCAACGCCACCTGCATCCGCGTGTGCACACGAATGAACCAGCGCCACAGCAGCGCCGCCACGGCGGCCGCAACCACGGCGATCAGTACCAGCAACTTGTTGGTCGGCAGAATACTGGCCGACAAGGCTGCCAGCAGCAAAAAGATCACCAACAGCGACAGGATCGGGATCACCTCGGCGATCACCCGGCGCACTCGCTGCGTGTGGCGCCCGGCCATCTCTGGCTTAACGCCCATTTCCGCCAGCAACATCGACAGTGCTTTGAGCTTGCGGTACGCCGCAATCAAAAAAGGCAGCGACAACAACAGCGCCCCGCCCCAGATCAACGCCTTCTGCCAGCTCGGCTCGCTGATCCAGCCTTGCAGGTAAGCCGACATGCGCTCGGCGAAGAACGCACCCGACAAGAAGATCGCGATCACGAGCGCCAGATTGACTCCCACCTGCAGCAAAATCCGCCGAATCATGGATGCCAGTAACGCGCCCTCACCCTGAGGCTGGATGCTGCGCAGCCATTCGCCGTACATCCCCAACACCCGCCCCAGGCGTTCCGGCATGGCGCCGGCGAGCTTGATAGACAATGGATCCGCCGCGCGGATCAGATAAGGCGTCAGCAAGGTCGTGATCACCGAAACCGCCACAGCCACGGGGTATAAAAAGTTACTGGTGACCTGCAACGTCATGCCGAGTGCCGCAATGATGAAAGAGAATTCGCCAATCTGTGAAAGCCCCATCCCGACTCGCAGCGAGGTGCGTCCGTCATTGCCGGCGATAAACGCACCAAGGCCACAGGACAACATCTTGCCGAGCACCACGGCTACGGTGATTACGGCGATTGGCCAAGCGTATTGAAGCAGGATCGCCGGATCGAGCATCAGCCCGATGGCCACAAAGAAAATCGCACTGAAAAGATCGCGAACGGGTTCAATCAAGCGCTCGATTTTCAGCAGTTGCCGGGATTCAGCCATGATCGCGCCGATCAGGAACGCCCCGAGAACCATGCTGTATTCAAGCTTGACCACCAGCAGGCAAAAACCAAAACACAGGCCCAGCACGGTAATCAGCAGCATTTCGTTGCTCTCGAATCTGGCCACGTAGGCCAGCAACCGCGGCACCATCAGAATGCCGATGACCAACGCAACGATCATGAACAGCGACAGTTTGCCGACTGTAGAAAACACTTCGCCTGAGCTGACCGTACCGCTGACGGCGATGCTGGACAGCAGCGCGATGATGCCGATGCCCAGAATGTCTTCGACGATCAGCACACCGAAAATCAACTGCGCAAATCGCTCGTTCTTCAACTTCAAGTCGTTGAGTGCCTTGACGATGATGGTGGTCGAGGAAATCGCCAGGATCGCGCCGAGGAACAGTGAATCCATGGTGTTCCAGTCGAACCAGCGACCAATCTCGTAGCCGATCCAGATCATCAATACGATTTCCAGGAACGCCGCGATGAATGCCGTGGCACCGACCTTGAACAACTTGCGCAGGCTGAACTCCAGGCCCAGGCAGAACATCAGGAATATCACGCCGAGTTCGGCCAGGGTCTTGATGGTTTGTTCGTCATGGATCAGGCCGAATGGCGGGGTGTGCGGGCCAATGATGAAGCCGGCGACGATGTATCCCAACACCACCGGTTGTTTCAGGCGATGGAAAACCACGGTTACCACACCTGCGATCAACATGATCACTGCCAGATCCTGAATGAAACTGATGGCATGCATGGCGTGAGACTCCCTGGATGGCATTGCTATTGCTCGACCCCCGGATGCAGGAAAAGTCTGATCGAGCAGAACAAAAATCTGGATTGCGCGTAGGAGATGCCCTTGAGACAGAGCTTTTTTGCAGGGTAACACCGCGACTTCTGGCAGAAAGGCGGTGCAATATATGGAAACAGATCGATCCGGCGTGACGGCGACTCCGCACCCGGCGTCCCGATAACTGTTGGTTTGAAAAAACCGCTGAGGCACCCGCAGAGGTGCATCCCTCAAACCTGGCCTTGACCCGTGAGAATGCTATGGAACCCGGAAACGCCCAGCTGTCGATGACGGTATTGATGACCCCTGACATGGCCAACTTCTCTGGCAATGTTCACGGCGGTACCCTGCTCAAATACCTCGACGAAGTGGCCTACGCCTGCGCCAGCCGTTATGCCGGCCGCTATGTGGTGACCCTGTCGGTGGACCAGGTCATTTTCCGTGAGCCGATCCATGTCGGCGAACTGGTGACCTTTCTGGCCTCGGTCAACTACACCGGCAACACCTCCATGGAGGTGGGCATCAAAGTGGTGACCGAGAACATCCGCGAGCGCTCGGTGCGTCACACCAACAGTTGCTTCTTCACCATGGTTGCGGTGGACGACCAGCGTAAACCTGTATCGGTACCACCGCTGCAACCGCAGAACAGCGAAGACAAGCGCCGCTATATGCAGGCCCAACAGCGCCGGCAGATTCGCCAGGAACTGGAAAAGCGCTATCAGGAAATCAAGGGCGACGCCTGAATCCTGTCGTGACGCCAGCCCCCATCGTCGGATCGCCGCCCGGAGCAGGCTCGCGATGGGGGCAGCGCTGAATCAGAGGCTGATCGAGGTCGCCTCGAACCGCACCCGCGGATGGGCAATCCGGTCCTGGGCCCGAACCAGTTCCAACTCGTAGCTGGCACAGGCCTGGGTTTCCAGCAGCACTTCATGCACTGCCGACGCCGCGAACTCGAACGCTGCGACCAGGCTGTCTCCCAACAGCACACGCGCCAGGAACAACCCGGACGTCAGATCGCCCACCCCAACCGGTTGACGCGGAAACGCCAGCAACGGGCGCTGCAAATGCCAGCTGCCTTCGGCCGTCACCAGCAGCATTTCGAAGACCTCTGCCGGTTTACCGGGGTAGTCCAGATGCTTGACCAGCACCGCTTTCGGGCCGCGCGCCAACAATGTACGCGCCATGGCCAGGCAATCGAACAGCGATTGCGGCTTGCGCCCCGAGAAGCTGTCCAGCTCCAGCTGGTTCGGGCACATGAAGTCCGCCACGGCGGCGGCCTCTTCCAGCAGAAAATCACTGACTTCCGCCGGAACACTGCAACCCTTCTCCGGATGCCC
The DNA here is from genome assembly GCF_000282395.1 of Pseudomonas sp. GM55. NCBI lineage: Bacteria > Pseudomonadati > Pseudomonadota > Gammaproteobacteria > Pseudomonadales > Pseudomonadaceae > Pseudomonas > Pseudomonas sp. GM55. The sequence goes on from NZ_AKJJ01000047.1 coordinate 84,589, forward strand.
CATGACCGGGTCACACAGGTACAGCGCCTTGGGATTCATCGACTTGATCCGCTCCACCCCCGTCAGGATCGCCCGGCCCTGGGCCGCACTGCCGAGGTAACCGGAGAGCACCGCATCGCAGTTACCCAACTCGCCAATCGCCGCGATGCCTTCGACCAGGTCCGGAATCTGGTGCGGCGCCAGCACTTCACCGGCCCACTGACCGTACTGGGTGTGATTGGAGAATTGCACGGTGTTGAGTGGCCAGACATTCACCCCGACCCGTTGCATCGGGAAAACCGCGGCACTGTTGCCGGCGTGACCAAATACCACGTGGGACTGGATAGCGAGCAAATGCGGTGTACGTTTCATGCGGTGGATTTCCGTAAAACGATTGAAATTCTAGCCGCGCAGTATGCGACTAAACGCAGCCTGTACGACAGACCAGCGACGCAGTTAAGCTGACACTATCTTGTTGGAGCACCCTGTTGATGCTGACCCTTGGAAATATATTCGTGCTGATGCTTTTCGCCACTGCCGGCGCATGGCTTTGGCACAACCACGGCTTGCGCGAGCGCGCGCTGGAGCGGGTCAAACAGCATTGCAGCAAACTCGGGATCGAATTGCTGGACGGCAACGTGGCCTTGAAAAGAATCGCGTTCATCAGGGATGCCAGTGGTCGGCGACGCCTGGCCCGTGTGTACAACTTCGAATTCACCGTCACCGGTGAAACCCGCCACAACGGCACCATCACCCAGTTCGGCGCTCACAGCGCACAGATTGAGCTGGCGCCCTACCCGGTTCCATTCGACGAAACCGAACCGGTGGTCGAGGTGGTGAAACCTCGCGCTGAAGTGATCGAGCTGAGCCAGTGGCGTCAGGAACATACCAAGTGGCGACCTTGAGCCATTAACCAGGTTCGGATCGACACGCTGCCAGCTCACTCTGCAGTTTTTCTGAATTCTGCGGCTCACTGAAAATCAGCTCGATACGCGAATCCTGCTGCCATTCACTGGGCCGCCAGTCCAGCACCGAGTTATCCACCGCATTCACCGAGACCCACCCTTCGACACTGTGGATAACCAGCTTCGCCCGCTTCCAGCCAAGGCTTTCAAGCCAGCGGCAGACCAGGGCGGCATCAAACACCTGGCTCGAATGCCAGCGCCACCCGATGCTCCAGCCTCCGTCCTGCTCCTGACTCAAGCAGATGGGCAACGCGTGATCGGTCCAGACGGCCGGCAACTGCGCCAATCCCTTGGGCACCACGAAGTTATCCACACCTTCCATTGCCTTGGCTTTCAACCCCGGCAACTCGCTCAAGGGTAAAATCGCCTGTTGCGTCCAGCACAGAGGGACTGGCGGCAATTGTGCGACGATTCGCTGGCGACTTTCTTCTTCGAGGCCTTCAGATTTGTTCAGCAGTAACAATCCCGCATGGCTCAGCGCTTGCTGTTGCGCCTGCGGCAGCGGTTTACCAGCGGCAAGCGCCTGGGCGTCCAACACCAGCACACAAGGCTGAACAGCCAACACGCCTTGCCACGGCGCTTCGCTCAACTGCCTGAGCAACTGTGCCGGATGCCCCAGCCCTGAGGGCTCGATGAACAGCCGATCCGGCTGTGCCTTGCGCAACAAACGCCCAAGACCAATCTGGAACGGTGCGCCGTTGACGCAACACAAGCAGCCCCCGGCCACTTCACCCAGTGCGATACCATCGGCGTCCCGGGTCAGGAGCGCAGCGTCGAGACCGATCTGGCCGAACTCGTTGATCAACACCGCCCAGCGCTCGCCAGCCGGGCGCTGGGCCAGCAGGTGTTTGATCAGGCTGGTCTTGCCGGCGCCCAACGGGCCGGCAATGACATGAGTGGGGATGTTCTGCAGCATGGTCGATGATTTCTGAGGAGATAATGGATGCGGTTGATTGGCTTGTCGTTGCTCCTGGCGCTCGTTTCAGGCGAGGCACTGGCCCAGGCTTGTGTGGTTCACAGCCAGGCCGAGCGGCTTGATGTCCAGGTTTGCCAGCAGAACCGCAACATCCCGCCAAAACTCTTCGCCGATGGTTTCTGCCAACCGAACCTGGCGGGGCAGAAAGTCGATGTGCAGTATGTCGATCAATGCCCCGGCGGCGCATTTGGTATCTGCAGCAACGCCCAAGTCGCCAATATGCCCTACCGCCAGGATATTCACTATTACGGCGTTGCCAACGACGCGGCGTATTTGCAGCCGTACTGCGAGGCCCAGAACCATGGCACCTGGCTCAAGCCTTGAAGCCCCCATAGAGGATCAGGCTGCCTCTTCGTACCAAGGGCCGAATGGATCTGGCAGCAAACCCCAGCCCTCAACGCCCAGCGCCATTTCCTCATCGGTCAGCAGGCAGGCGTCCAGTTCGGCCGTAAGCTGCGTGAAATCGATGTTCTGGCCGATGAATACCAGTTCCTGGCGACAGTCACCGCTGTCGGCAGACCAGTTTTTCATGATCCCGGCGTTACTTTCCGCGTCCTGCGGCCATTGGCTTTTCGGTACGAAACGCCACCAGCGCCCGGCAATGCCATAGCGCATCAAACCACCGGCCTGCGACCAGCTGCCGGCGTCCATGTGTTTGCTCGCCAGCCAGAAAAAGCCCTTGGAGCGCAGCAGCTTGCCGTTGTCCCAAGAGCCGTTGATGAAGTTGAAGAAACGCTGCGGATGGAACGGCCGGCGAGCCCGGTAAGCGCTGGACGCAATGCCGTACTCTTCGGTTTCCGGCACGTGCTCGCCGCGCAGTTCCTGCAACCATCCCGGTGCCTCGGCCGCCTTTTCGAAGTCAAAACGACCGGTGTTTAGAATCTTGTTCAAAGGGATTTCGCCCATCGCCATCGGAATGATTTCCGCCTGGGCGTTGAGCCGTTGAAGTATGGCGATCAGTTCCTCACGTTCGTGGCTGCTGATCAAGTCGACCTTGCTAAGCAAAATCACATCGGCGAACTCGACCTGCTCAATCAGCAGGTCGGTAATCGAACGCTCGTCTTCTTCCCCAAGCGTTTCGCCTCGGGAGGCCAGGCTTTCGGCAGCCTGGTAATCGAGCAGGAAGTTCATGCCATCGACCACCGTGACCATGGTGTCCAGACGTGCGATGTCGTTGAGGCTCTGGCCGTTTTCATCGCGGAAGGTGAAGGTTTCCGCCACCGGCAGCGGTTCGGAAATACCGGTGGACTCGATCAGCAGATAGTCAAAGCGACCTTCCCTGGCGAGCTGGCTCACTTCCTCCAGCAAATCTTCACGTAACGTACAGCAAATACACCCGTTACTCATTTCCACCAACCGTTCTTCAGCCCGATTAAGGCTGACATCGCGCTGGACTTCGGTGCCATCGACGTTGATTTCGCTCATATCGTTGACGATGACTGCAACCCGCAAACCATCGCGATTACGTAGTATGTAATTAAGAAGTGTACTTTTTCCGGCACCAAGAAAGCCGGAGAGAACGGTCACGGGGAGTCGATTGGCCATCTGAATATTCCTCACAGGGATGCCCGGTCGCTGCGTCGGGCTTATATAATGTTATACTGTAACAATGCAAATAAACCATCCCCTATTGCTCAGCGGGGCAAAGGACAGGATGCTGAACGCGTTCCCCTCGTGAGAAACCCCATGCGCTACGCCCTGAAACCTGCATTGATAACGCTGTCCCTGCTGGTTGCTGCCGACGCGCTGGCCCAGGTCCCGAACCTGGCCAGGTGCACTCGCAGCGCCAACCTGCTGGCCTGCGTGGATGCGGATGGCAACGCCTACAGCGTCAACACTGCCGGGAGCACGATCTATCTGCGGGGGTTCGAAACAGCCGGCAAACGCTATTGGGTGCAGACCAACAGCCGCTACGGCCAGCTTACGTTCTTCACCGGTATCGCTTCCGATGGCGAGGCCTGGGTTGGCTACAACCAGCGCGTCGGCTGGACCACGATCAACCGGTTTTCCAGCTCTGGCGGCAGCAGCGCCAAGTTCACCTGCAGCCGGATCGCTGGCTGTTAGGCCCAGCTGTTTTTCTGCTCCTGCTGCCAGGCAAATGACGTCTATGCATGATGAAGACGTGTTCATGAAAAAGGCATCGTCGATTTGATTGTTATACTATAACATCTCAAATCAACTCCCACGATGGACCTGCTCATGAATGCGCTGACTCTGCCGGATATCGCCGCGCAGGCCTCACGCCAAGCCCTGCCACTGGAGTGGGTGGGCATGTGCGGCATTGCTCTTCCTGTTTTGTTTGATGGCCAACGATTGAGTGCAAAGGCCGATGCCGGCGTGAGTCTCGACGACGGCAATGCGCGCGGCATTCACATGTCACGGCTCTATCTGGCACTTGAATTATTGGAGCAGGAAAGCCTTTCGCCGGCCTTATTGCGGCGGGTTTTGCAGCGCTTTCTTGAGAGCCATGAAGGGCTGTCCAGCAGCGCTCACTTAACCATTCACGCTGATGTGCTGCTGAAAAGACCGGCGCTGATCAGCCCATTGGCGGGCTGGAAAAGTTATCCGGTGAGCATCAAAGCGCGTTTGAAAAACGCGATGTTCCACGTGGAACTAAAAATCGACCTGCCTTATTCCTCAACCTGTCCGTGTTCTGCGGCCCTTTCTCGACAGTTGATTCAGCAGCAATTCGTCGATGATTTCGCCAACAAGTCACTGCAACACGCCGACGTTTTAGCGTGGCTCGGCTCCACCAACGGCATCGTCGCCACACCTCACAGCCAACGCAGCAGCGCAAAGTTACGCGTACGGCTGGCTGATTTTCTGGATGAGTTGCCGCTGATCGCCGTCATCAACGACGCCGAAGCCGCACTCGGCACAGCCGTTCAAACCGCGGTAAAACGCGCCGACGAACAAGCCTTCGCCCTGGCCAACGGTCAGAACCTGATGTTCTGCGAAGACGCCGCACGCCGCTTGAATCTGGCCCTGAAACGTTCCACGGGCATTAACGCCTTCCACATTCGTGTGATCCACGCCGAAAGCCTGCACGCCCACGACGCCGTAGCCGAAAGCCGATTCAATTGGGAGGCAGCATGATTGGTTGCCACGCCTTGCGTTGGGGCGCACCGGGTCAGCCACTCACGCCGGCGCTGGACTTCGAACTACCAAAGGGCAGCCTGACCGCCATTATCGGTGCGAACGGTTCCGGGAAAAGCAGCCTGTTGAAGGTCATCGCTGGCCTGCAGAAACCCTTGGCCGGAAAGGTAAGGCTGGATGTTCCACGCAGGGGCGGTGTGTCGTTCCTGCCTCAGCAACAACACCTGGACAGGCAATTTCCGATCAGCCTCCAGGCATTGGTCGCCGCCGGTTTCTGGGGCAACAGACAATCAGCGGAAATCCGTAGCCAACGACTGAAAGCCGTCCTCGAAGACTGGTGCCTGAACGGCCTGGAAGAACGCCCCTTGATGGCCCTCTCTGGCGGTGAATTGCAACGCGCCCTGCTCGCCCGATTGAGCCTGACCGAAGCGCCCTTGCTGTTGCTCGATGAACCCCACGCGGCCCTCGATGAGCTCGGCCAGGCATTGCTCTGGAAACACATTCATCAGTGGCACCTCGAAGGCCGGACGCTGGTGGTCGTGTGCCATGACCTCACCGCCGTCCGCGAGCACATCCCACATACATTGCTGATCAAAGGCAGCGGTTGTTTATTCGGCCCGAGCGACGAACTGATCCGCCAACAACCTCAATCGCAGGTGGCCTGATGATCGCTGCAGCGCATCTCTGGCAACCGTTCCACGAGTTCGTCTTCATGCGTCGGGCGCTGCTCGGTGGTTTGCTCCTGGCGTGCAGCACGGCCCCCTTGGGCGTGTTCCTGATCCTCAGGCGTATGAGCCTGATCGGCGATGCCGTCGCCCACGGCATCCTTCCCGGTGCAGCTCTGGGTTTCTGGTTTGCCGGGTTGAGCCTCCCGGCGTTGACCATCGGCGGCCTCGGTGCCGGTCTGAGTATGGCGGGCCTCGCTGCCTGGATTACCCGACGCACCGGCCTGCGAGAGGACGCCAGCCTCGCGGCGATCTATCCGATTTCCCTGGCCAGTGGCGTGCTGATTCTCGGCATTGCCGGCAAACGCCTGGACCTGTTGCACCTGCTGTTTGGCTCGGCGCTGGCGGTCGACGGCCCCACCTTGACCGGCATGCTTTGGGTCTCGGGCCTGAGTCTGATGGCCATGGCATTGATCTACAGACCGCTGCTGCTCGACACCCTCGACCCGCTTTTTCTGCAAACCGTCAGCCGACTCGGCCCACTGGCCCACGGCGTGTTTCTGACACTGGTGGTGTTGAATCTGGTCATTGGTTTCCAGGCGATCGGCGCGTTGATGGTGGTCGGCTTGATGATGTTGCCTGCCGCTGCGGCGCGTTTCTGGAGTCGCCGTTTGCCGGTACTGATCGTCGTCGCCGCTTTGCTCGGCAGTCTCTCGGTATGGCTCGGTCTGTTGGTCTCGTTCTACTACTCGCTACCCAGTGGCCCGGCAATCGTGTTGGTCGCAGGCGCTGGGTATCTGTTGTCCGTGGTGTTCGGACCGGTGCACGGCTTGCTGCGCCGCCCGCCTTTGCTCACATCCCAATGAGGTGTTATCCGATGCGCGCTTTACTCGTGCTGTTCAGTTTGATGGTGTCGATGTCGCTGTCTGCTGCTGAAAAACTTCAGGTGGTCACCAGCTTCAGCATCCTTGCCGACATGACCCGCCAGGTCGGCAAGGATCACATCCAGATCACCAACATGGTCGGCCCGGACGCGGATGCCCACACGTACGAGCCGACACCGGACGACGCCAAAGCGCTGCTCAAAGCCAGGCTTATCATCAAGAACGGCCTGGGTTTCGAACCCTGGCTGGATCGCCTTGTGACCAGCACCGAGACCCGGGCGCCAGTCATCAGCGCGAGCCACGGAGTCATACCGCGTAGCCTGGATGAAGACGGCGAAACCGTTCCCGACCCGCATGCCTGGCATAACCTGGCGAACACCGAGCTGTACATCGCCAACATCACCAAGGCGCTGATCGCCGCTGACCCGGCGAATGCCGCCGACTATGAGCGCAACAGCCAGGCGTACCTGAAACAGGTCTACGCCCTGCTCGCCGAAGCCAAGGCCAAACTCGGTTCACTGCCAGCAGGCAACCGCAAGATCGTGACGTCCCATGACGCCTTCGGTTATCTCGGCCAAGCCTACGGCATCGAGTTCATGGCGCCTCAAGGACTGTCGACCGAGCGGGAGCCTTCAGCCGCCGAGGTGGCCGCACTGATCACCCAGATTCGTCAGGCCAAGGTCAAAGCGGTGTTCATGGAAAACATTAAGGACGCGCGCCTGCTCAAGCAGATCGCCGATGAAAGCGGCGCGCAGATCGGCGGCACGCTGTATTCAGATGCCCTTGCCGCGAGCGGCCCGGCCAGCACCTTCACCGGGTTGTTCGAGTACAACCTCAACACCCTGTACAACGCGTTGAGCAAACCATGATCCGCAAGAATCCTTCCGGCGATTTACCGCTGATTGCCGAGTCGGCCTACGTCGACAAGACGGCAATCATCTGCGGCAAAGTGGTGATCGGCGAGAACGTGTTCGTCGGCCCCTACGCGGTGATACGCGCTGACGAAGTCGATGACTCAGGCGACATGCAGCCGATCACCATCGGCGCCAACTCGAACATCCAGGACGGCGTGGTGATCCACTCCAAATCCGGTGCGGCAGTGACCATCGGCGAATTCAGTTCCATCGCCCACCGCTCGATCGTGCATGGCCCCTGCACCGTCGGCAATCGAGTGTTCATAGGCTTCAACAGCGTGCTGTTCAACTGCGTGGTCGGTGACGGTTGCGTGGTACGGCACAACTCGGTGGTTGATGGGCGTGACCTGCCTGCAGCCTTCTACGTGCCTTCCACCACACGGATAGGTCCCAACACCGACCTCTCGCAATATCCGCCGGTGAGCGTCAGTGCTTCGGAGTTTTCCGAAGACGTGGCGCGCACCAACGTCGATCTGGTTCGCGGCTACAAAGCCCTGCAAAACGAGTTCTGACCATGAGCAGCGTGCTGATTCGCAATGCCCGCGTTGCTGGAACTGGTCGCGGAACAGATTTTGCCGATCACCGCACGGGTGGCCAAAACCAGCCATCGTGTCAGAACAAATTGCCTGGCACGACAAACGTCTTAATGACAGCCCCCCTACGGTTTATGCGATAAAGCTCGTTAGAAGCACCAGAGTACGCCGACCATGATCCAGATCACCCTGCCCGATGGTTCATTGCGTGAGTACGACCAGCCGCTGTCCGTGCACGAGGTGGCTGCCAGCATCGGCCCCGAACTGGCCAGCGCGGCGGTAGCGGGCCGAGTCGATGGTGTACTGGTGGACTGCGAATACATGATCGAGGCAGATGCCCGGGTCAGCATTGTCACCCCTCGGGAACCGGACGGCCTGGAGATCCTGCGCCGCTCCTGTGCATTGATGCTGGCCATGGCGGTCAAGCAACTGCACCCACATGCGCAAATGCGCGCGGGAAAGGAATTGGGTGACGGTTTCTTTTACGAGTTTACAGTCGAGCGACCGCTGACCCCGGCAGACCTGCCCCTTATCGAAGCGCGCATGCAATCGCTGGCCGCGACCAATCACTCGATCCGTCGTCGGCTACCGCAAGAAGAAATATCGCTGTACCGCCTGGGAGACACCGAATACCAGAGCCATGGACCGCACGTCCCCACCACCAAAGTCTTGCAGGCGTTTGCCCTCGATCACATCAGCGGCACGTTGCAACAACGGATCTACGGCACATGCTGGTCCAGCCACCAGGAACTGCAACACTGGCGCGTTCCACCCTCCGTGGTCGTCGTGAGCATGGATGACCGCCAGGCGACTTATGCACAAGCGGTGACCGAATCCTTGCGCCAACGGGGCGTGCGTGCCAAAGCCGACCTGCGTAACGAAAAGGTCGGCTACAAGATTCGCCAGCACAGCCAGACCGTGCCGTACCTGGTGGTGGTTGGCGAAAAAGAACAGGCTGGGGGCTTTGTCAGTGTGCGCAGTCGCACGGGGGAGGATTTTGGCCGGATGGCCGTCGAGGCGGCGTGTGAATGGTTGAGTCGGCCCGGGATTTAGGCAGGCTGGGGGGACGCTTTCGCGAGCAGGCTCGCTCCCACATTGATTGTGTGTCGATCACCAATCCCCCGTGGGAGCGAGCCGGCTCCGGGCGGCGTTCCGACGAAGCTTTTTAGGCTCTTGGCTTCACCGTGCCGCAATCCTGCCCCAACCAGACGGCGCGGGATTCGAGGCTGCCTTTCTGCTGAATGCCGGTGGCGTTGAACGTCCCGTTTACCTTGGTGGTGAATTCGCGATCACTGACGAATGTCGCCACGCCCGCACCCTGGGCTCTCGGGCAACTGAAGCGGAATTTCCACTGATTGCCGGAGCGGTCGGTGATTTCCTGCTTGCAGCCCGATTGCGGATCGGTCAGCGGAATATTATCGGTCTTGACCTGTTCCGGGGTCAGGCACGCCCGGATCCCTTTGCCCCCCATGGTGATTCCCTGTTTTTCCAGCATTGCGCGCTGCTCAGGGGTCATCTGGCTCTGAAGCTGACCGAGGATCAATTGCAGGTCCGGCATATTCTGCTCATCGACCTTCATGTTGCTCGTGGTCAGCTCCCACAATCCTGGTTGCAGCATTTGCGCGTGAGCCGCCACAGGAAGTGCCAACCCAAATGCCATGGCCAAACCCAGCAGACGAACGTTCATCGAGTAACTCCTGATCAGTAGTGGCCGTTAGACGTCAGCCGCGCGCTTCGGTTCATGGACCAATTAATTAGCGACATTCTGCACGGAACATGGTCTGTTAAGCATTGAATCTTCAGGAGCAAGGCAGCCCCCATGGATTATTTCGGACCGCATATTTTCGGTTATACCATCGCCCTGCTGCACTCGCTGGGCATGATCGCGGCCATACACGCGGTGTTGACCGTCCGTACCGCCCAAGGCTCGATCGCCTGGGCCCTGTCGCTGCTTTTCATCCCTTACCTCACGCTGATCCCGTACCTGGTGTTCGGCCGCAGCACCTTTGATGGCTATATCAAGGCCCGGCGGCAGGCCAACGAGGAAATGCGCAAGGCCGTCTCCGAACTCAACTGGCGACCCTGGGTGGAAGAAGCACTCACCGCCCGCGCTTCTGCCGCATACGCCTCACTCAGAGCAATGCCCAGGCTCGGAACCATGCCTTGCCTGGCCAATAACGAGATGCGGCTGTTGATCAACGGTCAGTCGACATTCGAAGCCATTTTCGAGGCCATCAGCCAGGCGAAGGAAGCCGTGCTGATCCAGTTTTTCATCGTTCACGACGACCGCCTCGGCCAACGCCTGCAATCCCTGCTGTTGAAGAAAGCCGCCGAAGGCGTGGCGATTTACCTGCTGTATGACCGAATCGGCAGCCACTCCCTGCCCCACGGCTACGTGCAGGCCTTGCGTGATGGCGGGGTCGAGGTCAAAGCCTTCGCCACCCGAAGTGGCTGGCTCAATCGCTTTCAGGTGAACTTTCGCAACCACCGCAAGATCGTGGTGGTGGACGGCATTCTCGGCTTCGTCGGCGGGCACAACGTCGGAGACGAATACATGGGCGAAAAACCGCCCCTGGCCCCTTGGCGCGATACCCATGTGCAAGTGCGCGGGCCAGTGGTGGCGTGCATGCAGGAGTCTTTCGCCGAAGACTGGTTCTGGGCCGCTCGTGCCCTGCCGCCGCTGATCCTGCCCGAGGTTTATCCGGAAGGCGGCGTGCTGTGCCAGTTACTCGCCAGCGGCCCGGCCGATGCCTGCGAAACCTGCTCATTGTTCTTTGTCGAGGCCATCCACGCGGCGACCGAGCGGGTCTGGATCACCAGCCCGTACTTCATCCCCGACGAAGCCGTATTCGCGGCGTTGCGCCTGGCGGTATTGCGCGGAGTGGATGTGCGCGTGCTGTTGCCGTCCCGGCCAGACCACCGAATCGTCTACGCCGCCTCCAGCCTCTACGCCTTCGAAGCAGTGCGCGCCGGAGTACGGGTATTCCGTTACGAACCCGGGTTCCTGCACCAGAAAGTGGTGCTGATCGACAGCGAAATCAGCGCCATCGGCAGCGCCAACCTGGACAACCGTTCGTTCCGGCTGAATTTCGAAGTGATGTTGCTGACCGTCGACAGCGCGTTCGCCGCCGAGGTGGAACAGATGCTCAACGATGACTTTGCCAACGCCCACGAAATCGCCAAAGAAGAAGGCCGGGAGACCCACCGTGTCCAACAGCTCGGCATGCGGGTCGCACGGCTGATTTCACCGATTCTCTAGAGGTAGATATCGTCACGGGTCCATGGCAGTTCATGACTGCCATCGGCGTGGGCCTTCACGGCAAGAATTTGGTGCAGGTTGATCCAGCCGCGGGCGAACGCGTAAGCGCAGCCAGCCAGGTACAACCGCCAGATGCGCAGGACTTGTTCCGGTACGAGTCTGGAGGCCGCTTCGAGGTTGTCTTCCAGGCGTTCGCTCCAGTGATCGAGCGTACGTGCGTAGTGCAGGCGCAAGCTCTCGACGTCGACGATTTCCAGCCCGGCCTCACTGATCTCGGCAGAGATCATCGACAGGTGCGGCAGCTCGCCATTGGGGAACACATATTTTCCAATGAAGTCGCCGGCACCGCGCCCCACCGGACGGCCATCGGTGTATTTGGCGGTGATCCCGTGGTTCATCACCAGGCCGCCGTCTTTCACCGCGCCGAACAGGGTCTTGCAGTACTCGGCAAGATTGGCGTGGCCGACGTGTTCGAACATGCCGACGCTGACCACTTTATCGAAACGGCCATCCTGTGGCAGATCGCGATAGTCGAGCAGTTGCAGTTCGACCAGGCCCTCCAGGCCCTCCGCTTTTACGCGTTCCCGGGCCAGGCCCAACTGCTCCTTGCTGAGGGTGATACCGAAAACTTTCGCGCCAAATTCTCGCGCCGCGTAACGCGCCAATCCACCCCAACCGCAACCCACATCCAGCAGATATTCGCCGGGCTGCAGGCGCAGCTTGCGGCACAAATGACGGAACTTGGCTTGCTGGGCTTGTTCCAGGGATTCGCTGCCGGTCTCGAAATAGGCGCAGGAATATGCCATGTCGCTGTCGAGCCACAGCTGATAGAACGCGTTGGAAAGGTCGTAGTGGTAGGAAATCGCCTTGGCATCTGTCTCTTTGTCGTGGGCCGTACGGACAGGCTGATTGTCATCGCCTTCGTCCAGCAACGCCTGGCTCCATTCATCGCAGACGCGGATCACATCGCTGATCGAGCCCTCAAGCTCAAGTTTGCCTTCGACAAATGCAGCGCCAAGGGCGTCCAGGCTTGGATGGGTAAACTGGGTGACCATTTGTGGGTCCTTGACCACAATCGTGACGCTGGGCGTCGGCCCCAGATTGAATTCATGGCCATCCCAGAGTCTCAGGCGAAGCGGTAATTGCAGATTCTGTAAGGCCGGTGGAAGATGCGCGAGCATGGAGAATCCCCCTTGTTTCAGACGTCTAAACAGAGGGTAGACCATCTTTGAAAAATAGCTGGCTATCGAATTAATAGCCGTTTTCAATGATTCGCGGCGCCAGAGCCGACCGCCGCGAACGCACAAAATGATGTGCCCTCATCTTCAATGACTACGAACTGCGCGCACAGTTCTAAAAAATTCATACCCCTTTATTGCCCGGTCTAGAGCATTTGCGTTCAGGCATCGTCCTTGAGTTTGAGCAGTGGCTCCTGGAACCGCAGCAAACGACCGGCATTGCCCAACACCAGCAAAGTGCTGAGGTTATGCAGCAACGCCGCAATCATCGCCCCCGCAGCGCCAAGCCAGCCGAACGCGGCGAAGGCCACGATCGCCAGGGTCCAGCCCAGCCCGATGATCACATTCACCTGCAACGTCTGGCGGCACTGACGACTCAGGCGCACGCAGGTGCCGAGGCGGCGCAAGTCACTGCCGATCAGCACGATGTCCGCCGATGCCAGGGCGATGTCTGCGCCGCCGGCGCCCATGGCCACACCGACCACACCGGCCTTGAGGGCCAGTGAGTCGTTGATGCCATCGCCGACCACCATTGGCCGGAAGCCGCTATCAATCTCCTTGAGCACACGGTTGAGTTTGTCTTCGGGCAGCGCTTGCGCTTCGACGTCACTGATCCCGACATCCCGGGCAAGCGTTTGCGCCACGCTGTGCCGGTCACCGGTGAGCAACAACTGGCGCCCCAGTCCAAGCTCACGCAACTCGCTCAAGGCAAACTGCGCCTCGGGTTTGACGCTGTCAGCCAGCAACAGCCAAGCGAGGAACTCACCGTTGAGCGCCAACCCTGCAATCGGACCGTCGTGATCGGGAACCGTCGTTGTGCTGATGCCCAGTTGCGCGAACAACTCCGGCCGACCGAGTGCCGCTTCGCCCTGCCCGGTCATCGCCACCACGCCCAGGCCCTGGCGTTCGTGAATGTCAGAAAGCAGCAGGAAATGCTCCTGGGTCACCAACCCCGCCAGCGCACGGCTGACCGGGTGACTGCTGGCCGATCCGAGGCTGGCAGCCAGCTTCAGGACATGGCTGCGATCCTCCAGCGGACTGTCGATCGATTGCAGGCGCAAGGTGCCGAAGGTCAGCGTCCCGGTTTTATCGACCACCAGAGAGGTGAGGTCCGCCAACTCTTCAAGGAACGCGGAACTGCGGATCAATATCCCGTGGCGTGCCGCTACGGCTACCCCGGCAATCGCCGTAGCCGGTGCCGACAACACCAGCGCACAAGGACAGGCCGCCACCAACACCGCGAGCATCGCTTGAGCGTTGTTGGTGATGAACCAGGTCACGGCGGCCAGCAGCAACACCAGCACCATATAGCTGCCGGCATAACGCTCCAGCAGACGAGTGATCGGCGGCTTCGAACGCTCGGCGTTTTGCATCAGGGCGATGACTTTGCCGAGGGTCGATTCCTGGCCGGTGCGGGTCACTTCGATTCGCAGCAGACCGTCGAGGTTGATCGCGCCACCGAACACCGACATGCCGACGCCCGCCTCAATCGGTACCGACTCGCCGGTAATGGAGGCGGTGTCCAGACTGGCCTGACCGGATAACACCCGGCCATCTGCCGGCACCCGGTCCCCGGCGCGCACCTCGACCCGATCGCCGGCCTTGAGCGTGCCATTGTCGACTTCGATGATGGTGCCGTCCGCTTGAATCTTGCGTGCGTGGCTGCGGGTCAGTTTGCCCAGTGCGTGAATCGCTTCCTGGGAGCCGATCACGCTGCGCTCTTCCAGCACGTGGCCGAAAATCATGATGATCGGCAACAGCGCCGCCGTCAGCAGATCACCGGTGGCCCAGGCACCCAGCATGGCCAGGGCAATCAATTGATCGGTGATGCCGTGCAGGCTTGGATAACGCAGGCTGTACCAGGCCGAACGCATGACCGGTACGGCGACCAGCAGCGAGGCGAACCCCAGCAGCAACTGACTGACACCGGTCTGCTCCGGCGCCAGCCATCGCCAGATCAGGCCCAGCGCAAGCAGGCCCAAGGCGAGCATGGCCAGGGTCAGTTGGCGCGCGGCGCTACGTTGTTCTGCCGAAGACAACATGCTCGGCGCGGTGGCGGTTTGCGCAGTCATTGTGTTGCTCCCTGAATGATCAGGCGGGAATCGTCTTTGGGATCGACGGTCGTGACCGAGCCGGCCTGGCCAAGAATTTTCGGCATCCGCTCGCGATAAATGCGTAGCAGCATTTGCGGATCAGTCCCCTGCTGCTGCGCCTTGGCCAGGCCCAACACCGTGGCGGTATCTGCCGAGGCTTTGGCCAGTCGCTCGCTCGCCTGGGCATGGGCCACTTGCAGCGTACGGTCGGCCTGCTCGTTGGCGGTCTGCGTCAACTTCTCGGCTTCGGTGCGCGCATTGGCGACGGCCTTATCGGCTTGCTGACTGGCCGTCAGTACCGCGTTGAAAGCGTTCACCGCAGGGCTGGGCAAACTCGATTGCACATCCACTCGCGCCACTTCGATCCCCAAGCCTTGTCCTGTTGTCGTGAGTTCGGCCAGCCGTTGATTGATGCCCTGCACCAGATCACCACGCAAGCGCTCGCGTCGTTCCGCCGCCTGGCTATCGGCGCCGATCAATTCCGGACGAGCGACCAGAATGGTGTCCAAATCCCGCGCGGCCGTGAGCGTTACCGCGCTGCGGGTCACCAAACGATCCAGAGCAGGCAACACGTGTTCGCCCTGAAGCACGAACGCATAAGGCTCGGTGACTTTGTAAAAAACCCGCACATCGAGTTGCACCACTCCGGCATCACCGGTTAACAGATAGCCGGAACCTGCGAGGGCATCGCTGATGGGCGTGGCAAAACTGGCCACGCGATCTGCCTGCATCGCGGCACCACTGCGCAACAGACTGTCCACTCGCCGCTCGATCACCCGATCCGCCGCAGGCAACAAAATCACCTGTTCGAAGGGTTGCGGCCAGGCCAATAACAGCCCGGCATTCTGAATGCGATCCAGCGCGCCGAAATGCAAAACCACGGCGCGATTTTGTGGGTCGATCTGCCGCACATTGGAAAACGCCCACGCCAACGCCGCCAACACCGTCACCACGTACAGGGCAATAAACGCCAATCGCCCGGCCTGAATCCAGGGGCTGCTCAACTCATTTGTTCCACGTGGAACCAAACTCATGGCTGCGATCCGGACTTGTTGTCGAGGCTCGGCGGACCGTCAACCAACACCCGGAACGGTGCGGCGTCGGTGCGCAGAATCAGCTTGGTTCCCGGCGTCACCACCGTGCCCAAGGTATCGAGTGAGCGCAGCAAGTTGTAGAGCTGCGGCGATCCGGCATAGGCACGACCATAAATCTGCGCCGCTTCGACACGCGATTGAGCTTCGATATCCGCCGCTTTCACGGTGGCATCGGCCTGCACAATTCGCGCATCACGCTCGGCGGCGGAACGAATTTGCGCGGCTTCACGCTTGCCGATGGCCGTGCGTTCAGTGGCGATGGTTTCACGCTCGGCGCGCATCCGGTCAACGGTCGCGGTGAGCGTCACCGAAGGCAGCGTCAATCGTTCGATACCGACCTGCAACACGCGCACGCCATAAGTGGTGAGCAGTTGCTGATCGATCTGCTTGCGCAGTTGTGCTTCGAAATCGGCGATGCGCACCTGGCTGGCATCGGTGTTCACCAAACTCGCGAGATCAAAACTGCTGGCGGTGGTTTCCAGTGCGGAGCCGACAAAGGTACGAATCTGCCGCGCGGCTTCATCGGGCTGGTTCTGCACCGCGCGCATGAAACGTTGCACGTTGTCTGGATCGCCCTGTACCTGCCACGCCACGTAAGCCTGGACGATGATGCGCAAACCGTCCCGGGTACCGACATCCTGCAAACCGCTGGACGTGGTGCGCAGCCGTAGATCCACCGGGATCGCCGCCTCGAACGGTGCTGGCCAGCGCCAGCCCAGCCCCGGTTCCAGCAAGACTCGTGAAGGGTTGCCGAAGCGTGTGATCACCGTGGCCTCACCCGATCGCACCTGCACCAGGCTTGCAGCAGCGACCGCAAACGCCACCAGCAATGCAGCCCATCCCATGCGACGCCACGGGAATGGACCAGCCTCCTGCGGATCGCCGTGGTGATGATGGTGATGGCCGTGGTGGTGATGCCCGCCATGGCCGTGATCGTGGCCGGCGTGATCATCGTGATCGTGAGTATGGGACTGGCTCAATTGGCAGCTCCTGGCTGAGCGGTTTTACGTGACGGCGCAGGGTCAACCGGCAGCGTGAACGTACGGAGGTCGATGGTCGGCGCATTGCTACTGCCGCCCAGACGATGATCAAGAACCAACAACTTGGCATTGGCCAAACCTTGGGACAACTGACTGAAATACTGTTCGAGCACAAATGCCTGACCGGCGCTGGCATAGGCTTTTTGCTCGGCGTTGAATTTCAGGTCCGCAGCCTCGGCACCAGCATTGATTTCGCGGGCGCTGGCCGTCGCCTGATCGCCGGCGATGCTGGCCTGCAACTGCGCCTGATTGGTGGCCTCGGCAGCAGCACCGCGCTCCCGGGCGATCAACGCTTGTGCACCAATCTGCGCTGCTTGCACGCCGTGATAGGCGTTGGCTGCACCGGCCGGCGGGTGAATTGCCTCGACCACCGTGGCGAGAATTTCCACGCCGCTGTCGAGTTTTTGCAGGTCAGCCTGGACGGCGCGGCCGATTTCTTCGGCCAGCCCTACCCTGTCCTCGCCCAGCAAACCGTCGAGGGTGCGCGAGGCGAAGTCGTGAACCAGGATTCGGCTAGCGGTGCTGCGGATCAACATCGGCACATCGGCACTGTTATAGGTCGCGGCCAACGCCGCCTCATCGCTGAGGCCAATGCGATAGATGAAGCGCACGTCCATGTTGACGATCTGAAAGCTCTGCTTGTCGGCTCGGCTGCTGGCGATCACCTGGGATTTGTCGTTCACGTGGCTGGCGTCCCACAAGCGGTTGGCAATCGCTGGAGCCGGGCCTTCGGCGGGGTCGGCCTGAGCAGGGGCCGAGGTCTCGCCAACACTGGTGGCCAATTCGTGAACCACGCCATTCTCGACGCTCAATACCCGGCCCAATGGCCATGGCAAGCCCATATGCAAACCTGGGCCAAACACCTCAACTGGCTTGCCGAATCGCTCGTAGATACCACGTCCTTGCAGTGCAATTTCGTGAATACCGGTCAGCGACCAGCCAACCAGCGCAACCACCGCCAGCACCGGCAGGAACGCCCGACGCATATAAGTGAAAGCCCAGATCTGCCGCAGATCGATGCCGAAGCGGTTATGCAATTCATGCTGCAACGCCAGCAATGGCTGCGGTGGCCAGCGCAGCATGTCAGCGACAAAACTGCGCGCCAGCAACTCCGGCTCAAGGCGTTCGCGGCGCGGGCTGAACAACGACAACACCGCGCGCAGCAACAGTTCTGCCGCCACCAGCCCCGGCAGCAGGCCAATCAACACCGCCAGGCGTAAGGGCCATACCGACGTTTCATCGGCAAACAACAGACAAAAAGCACCGAGAACCAGGCTGATGATCGTCACACGAGTCAATTGTGCCAACGTGGCGGCTTCAGGCCATTGCGCGGTGTTTTCCTGCGCCAGATGACGCTCCATCACCAACAGGCCGAAGGCCAACAGCAAGGAGCACGCGGCACCGACGGTGGCCGCCAGGCCCAGTGCTGCCGGGGGTAACGCAAGGTTCCAGGCCTGTTCGACGCCCAATACCGCCAACAATGCCCAGCCACCAAGCCACAGCGTCGGCGCGCCGATTTGCCCGAGCAAGTGCCGAGATTGCTGGCCGATCCGGTCCAGCAAGCGTTCATACCACCCGGCAGGGACGGCAGGTTCGTCGACAACGACCACCGGCACCACGGGATTCATGGCGCGGGCACGCC
This sequence comes from Pseudomonas sp. GM55, assembly GCF_000282395.1. NCBI lineage: Bacteria > Pseudomonadati > Pseudomonadota > Gammaproteobacteria > Pseudomonadales > Pseudomonadaceae > Pseudomonas > Pseudomonas sp. GM55. The sequence continues at coordinate 102,967 of NZ_AKJJ01000047.1, forward strand.
ACTGGGCCACCCACCAGGCCGATTGCACACCCGCCATCAACACGACAAACGCCATGCTCAGGTTCAGCAGCAACGCTGGCCACAATGTTTGCGAAGTAAAGAGCCCGGCAAAAAGCGCCAGCAGCACACCCACCGTCGCGAGTACGCCCGCACCGATGGCGAACTGGCGCAAACGCCGCCCTTGAATGAACGCCTGCTGAAAGCGCGGCAACCCGGCTAACGGCGTTTCATCAACATCGAGATCGACTTGCATACCACCCCAGAGTGTCTTCGTTTACATGGCAATTCGTTACGATATAACGAAAATGGTGAAATTTCCGTATTCAAGCGCGCCATCTAAAAATGCCCAACCTGTCGCTTACCTGAAGCCTTGACCGAAATGCTGCAGAACGCACATATTACGTTCGTAATTTTATCCAGGAACTACTTTTACCGATCTCTTTCCCTTTCGATCCAGGAGTACATTCATGAGCACTTATGACGTCGTGATACTCGGCGGTGGCCCCGGCGGTTACAACGCGGCGATCCGCGCCGGACAACTGGGTCTGAAAGCTGCCTGCGTGGAAGGACGCGCCACACTTGGCGGCACCTGCCTGAACGTCGGCTGCATGCCATCCAAGGCGTTGCTGCATGCCTCCGAACTGTACGACGCGGCCATGGGCGCGGAATTCGCCAATCTGGGGATCGAAGTCAAACCCGGGCTCAACCTCAACCAGATGATGAAGCAAAAGGATGAAAGCGTTACCGGGTTGACCAAGGGCATCGAGTTTCTTTTCCGCAAAAACAAAGTCGACTGGATCAAAGGCTGGGGCCACATCGACGGACCGGGCAAAGTCACCGTGACCGATAGTGCCGGCGGCAAGACCGAACTGAACGCCAGGGACATCATCATCGCCACCGGTTCCGAGCCCACCCCCCTGCCCGGCGTGGACATCGATAACAAACGCATCCTCGACTCCACCGGCGCCCTGGCGCTGACCGAGGTGCCCAAACATCTGGTGGTGATCGGCGCCGGCGTGATCGGCCTGGAGCTGGGTTCGGTATGGCGGCGCCTTGGGGCGCAGGTAACGGTGGTCGAGTTTCTCGACCGGATCTGCCCCGGTGTGGACATCGAAGCCGGCAAAACCCTGCAGCGCTCCCTGAGCAAACAAGGCTTGAGTTTCAAGTTGAGTTCAAAAGTGACCAGCGCCACCACCTCCGCCACCGGGGTGCAGCTCAGCATCGAGCCTGCCGCAGGCGGTGCCGCCGAATTGCTTGAAGCCGATTACGTACTGGTGGCCATCGGGCGCCGACCTTATACACAGGGCCTGGGCCTGGAGAACGTCGGCCTCGCCACGGACAAGCGCGGCATGCTCGCCAACAAGGGGCATCGCACCGAAGCCGCCGGGGTCTGGGTGATTGGTGACGTGACCTCCGGCCCCATGCTCGCCCACAAGGCCGAGGACGAAGCCATGGCCTGCGTCGAGCAGATGGTCGGCAAGGCTGGCGAGGTCAATTACAACCTGATCCCCAGTGTGGTCTACACCAAACCGGAGCTGGCCAGCGTCGGCAAGACCGAAGAGCAGCTCAAGGCTGAAGGCCGGGCGTACAAGGTCGGCAAGTTTCCCTTTACCGCCAACAGTCGGGCGAAGATCAACCACGAAACCGAAGGCTTCGCCAAAGTGCTGGCCGATGAGCGCACCGACGAAGTCCTCGGCGTACATCTGGTTGGCCCCAGCGTCAGCGAAATGATTGGCGAGTACTGCGTGGCCATGGAATTCAGCGCCTCGGCCGAGGACATCGCCCTGACCTGCCACCCCCACCCGACCCGCTCCGAGGCCTTGCGTCAGGCGGCGATGAATGTGGAGGGGATGGCGACGCAGATGTAAGACCCGGAGGACCTGGGTGACAGATCTATCGCCATCGCGAGCAAGCTCGCTCCTACAGGGAGCGGGCTTGCTCGCGAAGGAAGGCAACTCGGTCTAAAGCGGCAAATGTTCCAACGGCAACGCCCCCGGCGCCTTCACCGTGTGAATCGCAAAGTTGCTGCGGATGTCGCTCACACCCGGCAGCTTCAACAAACGCCCGGTGAGAAACCGGTCATAGGCACGCAAGTCCGGTACCACCACCTGCAGCAGAAAATCCGACTCCCCTGACACCAGAAACGCCGAAATGACCTCGGGCAATGCCGTCACCGCCAGGCGAAAGGCTTCGGCTTGTTCGTCGTTATGACGCTCGACCTTGACCCCGACAAACACCGTCAGCCCCAACCCCACTTCATCGCGATCCAGATTGGCCTGGTAGCCGCGAATGACCCCCGCTTCTTCAAGCATCCGCACCCGGCGCAAGCAAGGCGATGCAGACAGGCCGATCTCGTCTGCCAGTTGCACATTGCTCAGGCGGCCATCCCGTTGCAGCGCGGCGAGAATCTTGCGGTCGTAGGCATCGAGTTTCATGGCTTGGCAGATCCTGATGGTTCAAGTGTGAATAAGTGGCAGGTTATGCCAATACGTAACCCGATAGAAGCTGACAACGCAAGCACCTGCCCCGCCCTCCAGCCATAGACTGGCACGACCGAATCGACAACGAATGGGGGTGCACATGCAGGGGTTCTGGCTGTTTTTCATGGCGCTGGCGGTGGTCTATCTGTTGCCGGGGCCAGACATGATCCTGCTGTTGCAGACTGGTGCCCACCAGGGCAAAGGCGCCGCGCTGGCCACGGCCGTGGGGTTGGGCATCGCCCGGGGTTGCCATGTGGCATTGGCGGCGCTGGGGTTGGCGGCACTGTTCAAGGCTGCGCCCTGGACCTTCGATGTGGTGCGCCTGGCAGGCGCCGCGTACTTGCTGTGGATCGGCATTCAGTGCCTGCGAACCACGATGCTGCCGAGCCTCACCAGCGCCGACACAACCGGCGAAAAACCGCGCTGGGGCGCAGCCATCCGACGCGGAATGCTGACCAACCTGCTCAACCCCAAGGCACTGCTGTTCTGCTCGGTGCTGCTGCCGCAATTCATCGACCCACAGTCTGGGCCGGTGCTCGGACAATTCGCGACGTTGGGCGTAGTGCTGGTCAGTGTCGGTCTGCTGTTCGACAGCACCTACGCTCTGGTCGGCGCAGCGCTGGGCCGTTGGCTGCAACGCAGCCCCTCAGCCCAGCGCCTGCAACAATGGTTATTCGGCAGCCTGTTGATCGGTTTCGCCGTGCGGCTGACCTTTGTGCAACAGGCTTGAACCTCACTGCGCCTTGCGGCGGCGATTGAACAACAACAGCGCGGCTGCCGCGACCGCCAGTACGCCACCGACCTGCAATGGCGTCTTGTACGGGCGCAAGGCCGAACGCGCAGCGTCGGTGACTTGGGTCACGTAGCGCTTGTCAGCGTTCTCGAAGTCGGGGTACGGGCACTGGTGACCGAAATCGGCGGCCCATTCCACGTAAGGTCCTTCTTTGACATAGCGCTGATAAATCGCTCTTTGCTCCTCGAGGCTGCTGTTCCACCCCGACGCCTCGCACAGCACCGCCGCAAACGCCTGGCTGGTGTGAGGCAAGTTATCCGCCGCCCTGCTCGCCAGCGCCGTGGCCACGAAGCGATAGTGATAACGCTGATCAGGCTGGGCAGCGCTGGCCTGCTGACGCTTCACTTCGTCCTCGGCCACCAAAGGACCGACCTTGAGTTCAGCGTTTTCGAGCATGTAGTTACCGCCGAACGTGGCGTAATCCGGCGCCATTTCATAGCCCAGAATGTCCATGCCCCACTCGCGTGCCGTCCAGGCCGCATTGAACAGTGCAGCGGCGCGACGGGTCGGCCACCAGGCCGAATCTGCCGCCAGACGTTGCTCGCCATACAGCTTGGCCTTGTGCCGCAAGCCGTCATTGTCGAAGTAAGCCAGCGCTTGCTCGTAATGCCCCTCGCGCAACAAACGCCGCCCCAGCAGATTGCGCAGGCTCGCCGCCACTGGCAAGGGCACGTAGTTGTCGCGGTCCTGCTGGCTAAGCGGCGGTGGGGCCGGCACTTGTGTGTCGACGTAGTGCTTGAGCTCTTCGAGGGTCAACACGCGCTCGGCCACGGTGGCGGCGTCGAACCAGTAAATGCTTTGGCTGCGATACAACTGATCGAAGGCTTGCAGGTAATCCCCGCGTTGCAGGGCCAGGATCGCACTCTCACCCTCGACACGGCATTTGGGCTGCAGCGTTTCGTAATCGAAGTCCGGGGTCCGTCGCTCGCCCCAGGATTCATTCTGCGGGAAGGCCTGGGCCGCTTTGGCATAGGCTGCGGCGGCCGCGGTTTTATCGCCCTCGCGCACCGCCAGTTTTGCCCGCAACCACCAGGCCAAACCGCCATCGCCGGCATGTTCGAGGAAAGCCTTGGCGCTGGCGTAATCGCCCTGTTGATAATTCATCGCCGCCAGGCGGTCGGCGTTTTCGAGACTGCCTCGGGTACTGTTTTGCAGCAGCTTGATCATTTTTTGTTCGTTGGCCGGTTGATCGCCAAACGACCAGCCCAACCGGCTGATCAGCGATGCGGTCACCAATTGCTGCACGGGCTGGCCCTTGAGCAACTCGGCCACTTGATCATCCGGCAACGTCATCAAGTCCGCCATCAATAGCTTCAGCGAGTCATAACCCACCGTGGAGCCATGTAGATTTTGCGTGGCGTACAACTCGATGGCACGGTTCCAGTCCCCGGCGGTGCGCACCACCCGGGCTTCTTCGCCGAGGCTGGCGACACCCAGCTCCAGTGGATCGCTGAAGCCGTCGATGCTCAGTTGTCGGGTTAGCTCAAAGGCCTTGCGCGATTGTTCGAGCAAATCGGGACTCGCATCGGCTTCGACGCTCATGGCGAATAACGCGCGCCCCAGCGAATAAGCCGCCCAGGTGCTGCGCGAAGCCCGTTGTTCTGCGGGCAAGGCCAGCACTTTTTTGAAATACCCGGCGGCCAGGGCCGTATCGCCCGCGCCAAATGCCACGGCGCCTGCCAGGTACAACCTGAGCTCGGGCGGCAGTTGCGCCCCTTCGGTTTCAACCTGACGCGCATCGGTCAGGCTGCGCAAGTGTTTCACCAACACTTGTTGCTCAGCGGAAAGTCCCGCCTGCTCGGCCTGATCCCGCTGCGCTACAAGGTCAGGCTCATCGCTGTAGCGGGCACCAGCGGTGACGTTCTTCAATCCTTTGATGGCGTGGCCGAGGCGGTTGATTTCGAAGCTGAAGTTGCCTTCCGGCAGTTCCGCCAGCGACTGGCCACGGTTATCCAGCAGGCGCATGGGAAAGTCCGGGCCGCAGGCCAGCGCCGAACCCAGCGGCAGGCTGAGGCTCAGGCAAAGCAAATGACGCGGCCAGTTACGGGTGAACATTCGAACCTCCTTGATCAATGTGTGCGCAGCGAGCCCAACCGATGGCACGCTGTCCGCCGGCCGGTATTCGACCGTCGCGCAGGCGGGTGAAGGTAAGCAGATCCGGACGCTGTTGCAATGTGTAACCGGCCAGGGCATCGGCCCCCTCACATCCACTGGCCGCCAGTGTCAGGCGTTCGGGCCAGGTGCTGTCGAGATTGCCCTGATTGCTGATGACGATGTCATAGAGGCCATTGTCGGCCGAGAGTTTCAGCGTCAATCGACTGTCGAGGACATCGCCGCGAGCCACGGCGCGCAAGGTGGTCAAACTCCAGGCCCGACGGTCGTTGGCCAGTGGCAGGCGAAACCAGATCAGGCCCGCCAGATGCTTCGGTGGATCGGTGCGCAGTTCGCTGCCGAGGGTGCGCAATGACTGCGGATCGGCCAGTAACTCCCGGCGCAGGCCTTCACGCTCCACGGTCACTTCGCTTTCCACAACAGGCGCGCCACCCGCCGACGGCAGCAACGCCACGCCATAGGCCGGCAGCGCCAGATAGAAAGGTTTTGTCGTGACGCGGCTCCAGGCCTTCGTCCATTGCCGGGCCTGATCGGCATCAAACAAGCCGCGACGCGGATCGCTCACCGCGTGCACCTGCAACACGCTGCTGTCGACTGTGGACAACAACGCCGGCAGTTCGCGACTGTCGAGCCAGGACGGCAATGCAGTGATGCTCAGCGGCAGTGAAGTCGGCAACGCTTCACGCAAATGCGCGAGAAATTCGCGGTACGCCGGTAGCCGGGCATTACCCGCATCGTGGTCGATTTCCACGCCGGCGAGGTTCAACCCTTGTCCCTGCCAATCGCTGATCACCTGGTGGATTTGCGCTGTGATCTCTTCCTGATCCAGCGCCTTGAGCTGCCCATCCAGGCGAACCACCGCAATCACCGGCCGGCCGTCGCGCTTGAGCAACTGCCAATCCACTCGGGCTCGGCTCCAGCCCGCCTTGGGGAAGGCCTGCAAGGCCAGCACCCGCAACGTCGAAAAGTCTGCACGACTGTCCCTGAGGGCGGCGTCGTGGGCCGGCGTCCACTGCCGCTGCCAGACGTAGAGTTGCTGATCCAGCGGCGGTGCGTCCTGTCTTTCGCAACCGGTGGTCAGCGCCAGCGCCATCAGCAAGGCGATCGAGCGAGTGAAAAAAACCATTGAAACGCCTGTTCCTGAAAGGCAGAAAGGGCCTGTGCGGCCCTTGTTCGTTCTGCCCTACCCTACTCAGCCATCGACCGACGGGCAATGTTCGCCTGCAATCTTCCTTCAGATATCGAGCACCAACGGCTGCGCTCCCTGCGCCGGAATCGCACAGCAAATCAGCACGTGTCCGTCATCCGGTACCTCCGCTGGCGGCAGCGGATAATGCACCTGACCGCTGAGTAAACGGGTCTTGCAGGTGCCGCAGGAGCCGCCGCGACAACTGAACTCCGGGCGCAGGCCACGGCTTTCCGCCAACTCCAGCAGGCTGCCGCCCTCCGGCTGCCAGCACGCTTCCTTGGCTGAACGCTGGAACACCACCGGCACGGACGTGGTAGCGGCTGGTGGTTGCTCGATGATCACCGCATCGGGGTCCGGCCGCCGACGCAAGGTAGACGGGCCGAAGGTTTCGGCGTGAATCCGCGAATCGCGAATGTCCAACTCGCGCAGGCCGTCGTACAGCGCCTGGGTAAAACTTCCCGGGCCACAGACGACAAAATCCGGCTGATCATAGTCCTCAACTGTCAGCAGATCCTTGAGCAGCGCGACGTCGATGCGTCCACAGAGGTCGAAGTCCTCTCCTTGCTTCGCCTCGGCTTCCGGTTGGCTGAGCAAACGCACTACCCGCACCGCGTCACCGGCGTCTTCGAGCAAGCGATCCAGTTCATGGCGAAACGGCTGGTCGGCCAACGTGCGCGAACTCTGGATAAACCATGTCGGGCGGATACAGCGGGTGCGCAATCCCTGGTAAACCACCTCCCGCAGCATCGACAACAGCGGAGTGATGCCCACCCCGGCCGCCAGCAACACCAATGGCCGACGCTCATGGGGCGCCACGGTGAAATGCCCTTGCGGCGCCCGCGCCTCCAGCAGGTCGCCGACCCGAATCTGCTCATGCAAATGCGTAGACACCCGCCCGTCACGCTTCACGCTGATGCGGAAAAAATCATCGGATGGCGCACTCGATAAGCTGTACGTGCGAATGTGCACATCACCGTCAATGTTGAAGCGCAGGGGCAAATGCTGCCCGGCCTGAAACAGTGGCAACCCGGCCCCATCGGCGGGCTCCAGGTAGATCGAGCGAATGTTGTGGCTTTGCGCTTCAATCCGCACCACCCGCAACGGCCGCCATTGATCGCCCAGGGCCTTGGCCTGCAAACGCGCGGTGGCCTGCTCCCATGTACCGGTGAGCAAACTGGTGGGTGACACGCCGTCGAAGCGCCAGCGTAACGCCAAGGCGGCCGGGCGCCGTACGACCTGCTCGACATCGATTGTCCACAGACGCTCGGCACCCTGGAACGCCTCGACCTGCGGGCCCTCCAGGATGATTTCGGTGCGCCCGCTGAGCTGCAGCAAATCACCGGTATTGAAATCGATGAACAATAACCCGGCCCGAGGATTGAGCAGCAGGTTGCCCAAGGTGTTGAAATGCAGGTTGCCGGCGAAATCCGGAATGGTCAGGCGATTGCCTTCCACCTGTACGAAACCGGTCTGGCCGCCACGGTGCGACACATCCACCGAGCGCTCGCCATCGACATCCACATAACTGGCAACGAAGAATGTGTCCGCTTCGGCGATCATGGCCTTGGCCGCGTCATCCAGCTCGCTGAAACGCTCGACGACACGCGTCGAAGGGTCGGCCAATGGCACCGAGTGAAACTGGCGCAACTGAATGTACTGCGGGCAATTGCCAAAGGACTGATCCACCGTCACCGCGAAACCACCGGTTGTCATGGCACGAACATGCCCATTGATGCGGTTGCGACGGCGGGTATGCAGCTCGATGCCCAACAGGCCGATGGCCGAGCCGTCGCTCAACTGCGCAGGATCCTCAAGGGCAGGCAGGCTGCGAAATTGCAGCAGGCCCGGTTCTGGCGAGTGTGCGAAACCGGGCTGGCCTTCAAGGATACTGGCCCAGGGATGTCCATTGGCATCCACCGCTCCGTACAGCATGAACGGCAATTGCTGATAGAACGTGCGGTGCTGGTCCGGCATCTCGCTGCGAATCACCTTACGACCGAACACCTCCATTCGTTCGGCAACGCCCACATGCGCCTGCAATTGTTTCTCGCCGGCATGCCAGGGTGAACGGTCCATACGGCTTCTCCCCTGCGCCCATGGCGCAGAACGGGGCGGCCCGGTAACTCCGGGCCGCGAGCGTCAGGCAGTTTTTTGCAAACCGGCGACGGTGCGCGGCATGCCGACAAAACCTGGCAAGGCTTCGATGCGGGCCAGCCAGGCGCGAATGTTGGCGTACTCGTCCAGCGACACATTGCCCTCAGGCGCATGGGCGATGTAGCTGTAGGCCGCGACGTCGGCCACCGTCGGCTCGCTGCCAGCCAGATACGGCGTATTGGCCAGTTCGTGATCGATCACTTTGAGCACGGTATGGGCGTAGGTAATCACTTCTTCAGCGTTGTAAGGCGCGCCAAACACGGTGATCAATCTTGCCCGGGCAGGACCGAAGGCAATCGGACCGGCAGCCACCGACAACCAGCGCTGGACCTTCGCGGCACCCACCGGATCAGCCGGCAGCCAGCGACCGTTGCCGTACTTTTGCGCCAGATAAACCAGGATCGCGTTCGAGTCAGCCAGCACCACACCCTGGTCATCAATCACCGGTACCTGACCGAATGCATTGAGCGTCAGGAACGCCGGTTGCTTGTGTTCGCCCTTGGCGAGATCAACGAAGATCAGCTCAATCGGCAATTTCAGCAGGGACAGCATCAACTCGACACGATGAGCGTGGCCGGAACGTGGAAAGTTGTAGAGTTTGATCGCTTGCATGGTCGACACCTCGGGTGAGTGGTGCTGTTCAGGGGAGATCAGCGCCGATGAGGCGTATACTCTACCTTCAACCAAAACAACAGAATCACCATAAAATGCAATCAATTATTTCATTACGTGAAATAATTCAACACTTGAGCGCCGGATGCTCGCGCAGCGTCTTCACCGCGAAATCAACAAAACTGCGTACCCGGGCCGGTGCTTTACGTCCGCCCTGATAGATCACATGGATGGGCAACGGCGGCAGTTCGAAGTCCGCCAGAATGATTTCCAGCTCTCCGGCAGCCACCTTGCTCGCGACTTGATAGGACAGCACCCGCGTGAAGCCCAATCCCAAACTGGCCGCCGTGATGGCTGCCTGATTTGCCGTCACCACCAGCCGCGGTTCAGCCCGCACGCTCAAGGTTTCACCGTTTTCAACGAATGGCCAACTCCGCAACTGGCCTATGGCCGATGTTGCAATGATCGGCGCCTGGGCCAGTTCCTGTGGATGCCTGGGCCGACCATGGCTGGCCAGAAACTGTGGCGAGGCGCAGATCACCCGCCGCACGTCCCCCACACGGATCGCATGCTGATTGCTGTCTGGTAGCTCGCCGATGCGGATGGCCACATCGACGCCCTCCTCGACTACGCTCACCACCCGGTCCACCAGCAGCGCGTTGATGCAGACTTCGGGGAATTGCGTCAGGTAGCTCACCATCAGCGGCGTAACAAACAGATCGCCAAACAAAACCGGAGCGGTGATGGTCAGTTGCCCACGTGGATGGATGTGGCTGCCTGCAGCCGAGTCCTCGGCTTCCTGCACCTCGGCGAGAATTCTCCGACAGTCCTCCAGATATCGCTGACCGGCCTCACTCAAATACACGCTGCGCGTCGTGCGCGTAAGCAGTTGCGTGCCAATGCGCTTCTCCAGCGCCGCCACCGCTCGGGTGACACTGGCCGCCGACAGACCCAAACGCCGCGCCGCCGCCGAAAAACCCTGTTCCTGGGCGACGGCAGCGAAGACCTGCATTTCCTGGAAGCGGTCCATGGGCATGTCCTCATTTCAGATAGATAAATCGCCACCGAAGGCCGGAATGTTAAGCGCAGGCATTCAACAATTTAGTAGGGCACCCGACCATCAAGTAAATCAATGGGCTACTGCACTCAAGCGCTTCCACTGTAAAAACGAAGCGTGTCACAAACCTCAAAGAGCGGCCCGTGGATTATTGATAATTATTGAGGATTATTTTCTTGCGACGGCAGCGACAGTTCGCAATTATCCGGCCCTGCCCGCTGCAACGACTAATGCCTGACAGGGAAAAAGCGCCATTGGCTCGGCTCCCCACGCGTTTCCAGGCAAGGGCTCGTCAGCGGACTCCATCCACTGCAGCGCAATTCCAGCCTGTGCAAACAGGCGGAATATACGACTGCTCCTATACTACAAGCCACCCTGTTACCTATTGAGTCTTAGTAGGTACCTCGTTGAATTTTCCCTACGTGAAATACGGCGTTAGTTGATAACGCCTGGACAGCGGCCCATCGATTCTGCTTTCAAGATTCGCCGAGTAGGGAAGAGTGAACTTCAACTAGCTGGCTAACCTGGTGACAACGCAGGGAGTTCGAAAATGTTGCGCACAAACATTTCCGCAAGAGCACTGTCCGGTGGTCTGCTCGATGTACTGATACGCGCCGGGCTGATTACCGTGCTGGTGCTGTTTTGCTTCCAGATATTCCACCCATTCCTCAACCTCATGCTCTGGGCGGTGATCCTGGCCATTACCCTGTATCCGCTGCATGCGCTCATCAAGCGTAAGCTGGTCAACAAGGACGGGCATGCCGCCACCCTGATCGTGGTGGTCGCCCTGGCCCTGCTGATGGTGCCGATCTATCTGCTGGGCACCTCGATCAGTGAGTCGGTACAGGGCGCCCTGGCGATCCTCAAGTCCGATACGCTGCAGATTCCGCTCCCCAGCGAAAAAATCGCTTCCCTGCCGCTCATTGGCAAGCCGCTCTATGGCTACTGGATGCAAGCCGCCACCGATATGAGCAGCGTGCTGATGAAGCTGATGCCGTACATCAAGTCCGTCGGCCTGACCTTGTTGGGCAAAATGGCCGACGTTGGCGTGGGCTTCCTGTTGTTCATCGGTGCATTGATCATTGCCGGTGTGCTCATGGCCTATGGCGAAAACGGCGAAAGAAGCACATTGACCATCACCTCGCGCCTTTCCGGACCTGAACGCGGCCCACGCATCACCGAGCTGTGCACGGCAACCATCCGCGCGGTCGCCCAAGGCGTGGTGGGCATCGCGTTTATCCAGATGCTGCTGGTGGGCGTGGGCTTCGTGCTCATGGGCGTCCCCGGTGCCGGCCTGCTGGCGATGGTTGCGCTGTTGATGGGGATCATGCAATTGCCAGTACTGCTGGTGACCCTACCGGTGATCGCCTATGTCTTCGCCACCGAAGGAACCAGCCTGGCCACCATCGTGTTTGCCATCTACAGCCTGATTGCCGGGATGGCCGATAACGTCCTCAAGCCATTGATGCTCGGTCGTGGCGTCGATGTGCCGATGCCGGTGATTCTGATTGGCGCCCTGGGCGGCATGGTGAGCGGCGGCTTCATTGGTTTGTTCATCGGGCCGGTTGCGCTGGCGGTGGGCTACCAACTGTTCTGGCAATGGGTCCAGGACCAACCGTCTGCCGAGGTACAGAACGAGACACCGCAAATCGAGGCAATCGACGATCAGCGTCCCCTCTGAGGAGTTTGCGCTTGATGCCACGCCCTGCTCGCATCAGCCGGCTGCTGATCTGCGGGACCGTCGTCCTGGGGGGCTGCGTGCAACTGGGTCCGGATTTCCAGTCACCGGCCCAGCCCTGGGTCGAACACTGGAACAGCCCGGCCCTGGAAATCGCCGGGCAAAAACGCGCACAACCGGATAGCCGCCAATGGTGGCATGTGTTCGACGACCCGGTCCTGGACCACTTGATTGCCGAAGCCGATGCGCATAACGCCGACCTGCAGGTCGCTGGCCTGCGGGTCATGGAGTCCCGTGCACAATTGGGCATTGCCCTGAGTGGACGTTACCCGCAATTGCAGCAGGCCAGCGCCGACAGCCTGTACCTGAACCGTCGGCAATCGGGCGGTGCCAACCCTCAGGACTCACATTTCTGGCAATACAGCGCCGGTTTCGACATCGGTTGGGAGCTGGATTTCTGGGGGCGTTTCAGCCGTGCCATCGAGTCAGCCGACGCGTCCTGGTTTGCCGCCCAGGCCAACTATGAAAATGTCCTGGTGCTGTTGCACGCACAACTGGCGCAAACCTACTACGCCCTGCGTACCGCCGAGGCGCGCCTGCACATTGCCCGCAGTAACGCCACCTTGCAAAAACGTAGCTACGAGATCACCGAGCGCCTGTTCAAAAGCGGGGCCGAAGCCGAACTCGACCTGCAACAGGCCAAGACCCAGTACCTGGGCACCCTGAGCACCATCCCGGATTTCGAGAGTCAGGTGGCGAGCTTGCGCAACGCGTTGTCCACCCTGATCGGCCAGCCACCCGGCTCGATCCCTGACCTGGATCGCAACACCGGCGTGGTGCCACTGCTCGATACTGCGGTCCTGCAGGATGTGCCGGCCAACCTGCTGGTGCGGCGCCCCGATGTTCGTGCTGCCGAGCTGCAAGTGGCGGCGCAATCGGCGTTGATCGGTGTGGCCGAGACCGACCTGTACCCATCCATCAGCCTGCTGGGCAGCATCGTCTGGTCCGCCAGCTCGCTCAACGGTGCGTCCAATACCCTCGACCTGGTGGCTGGCCCCAGCCTGCGCTGGGATATCTTCGACCATGGCCGGATCACCAACAACGTCCGCGTGCAGGATGCGCGCTTGCAGCAGTTGATCGTTATCTACCAGGACAGCGTGCGCCAGGCGGCACGCGAAGCTGACGATGCCGCGACCGGCCTGATCAAGGCACTGGAGCGCGACCGGATCCTCAGCGATGCATCGGTGGCCGCCGAACGTTCGGTGACCCTGGCCAATGCCCAATACCGCGAAGGCTATTCGGACTTCCAGCGCGTGCTGGACGCCCAGCGCGCCCTGTTTGCCCAACAGGATATCTACCTGGTCAACCGTGGCACCGCCGTCAACAGCTTGATCGCCCTGTACAAGGCCCTGGGCGGCGGTTGGTACAGCGACCAGCCGATGCTCGACCCGGCCACCCGCAAACAGATGCAACAACGGACTGATTGGGGCGATCTGCTCGACGAACCGAAGGAAAGTGCCCATGAGTGACAGCCAACAACCGGTCGAGAACACCTCGGTACCCGCAGCCGACCCAGCCAAAAAAGCGATCAACTGGGTGGTGCTGCTGATCATCCTGAGCCTGGTCTGGTACCTGATGGCCGACCGTTACACGCCCTACACGCAACAGGCACGGGTACAAGCCTTCATTGTGCCAGTGGCGGCTGAGGTTTCCGGCCGGGTGACCCAAGTGCACGTGCGCAACAACCAGGACGTCAAGGCCGGCGAATTGCTGTTTGAAGTCAATCCGGAGCAGTACCAGATTGCCGTCGATCGCGCCCGCGCCGACCTTGAATCGACCCGTCGCCAGGTGGGCGCCAACACTGCCGGTGTCGAGTCCAAGCAAGCGTCCCTGCGTGCCTCCCAGGCCAATGAGCTCAAGGCACGCCAGGACATCCAGCGGCTCGAACGCCTGTACCGCGAAGACCCGGGCACCATCTCGCTGCGACGGCTGGAAATATCCCGCGCCACCCTCGAAGAGTCCATCAGCCAGGTCGCCGCGGCCAAGGCCGAAGTGCAACGTGCACGCGAACAACAGGGTGGCAATGAAGCAGAAAACGCCCAGCTGCTCAGCGCCGCCAGCAACCTTGAAAAAGCCGAGCTGGACTTGAGCAATACAAAGGTTCACGCGCGTTCGGCCGGCCTGATCACCGATTTGCGCACCGATGTCGGCCAGTTCGCCTCCGCCGGTGCACCGGTGATGACCCTGATCGCCATCCACGATGTCTGGATCAGCGCCGACATGACTGAAAACAACCTGGGAAGTGTGCAGCCCGGGACGCCGGTGTCCATCGTCCTCGATGCCCTGCCGGGGAGAATTTTCAAAGGCCATGTGCGCAGCGTCGGCTATGGCGTCGAAGTCGGTCAGAGCACCCAGCCGGGCAGCCTGCCGAAAGTGGAGAACAGCCGCGATTGGTTACGTCCTGCCCAGCGATTTCCGGTCATCATCGAGTTCGAACCGGGTGAGCTGACCAGCCCGCAGGGCATCCGTGCCGGCGGCCAGGCCGAAGTCATGGCATTCCCGAGTGAAGGTAACCCGCTGAACCTTTTGGGTCGCCTGTTCCTGCGCCTGATGAGCTGGATGTCCTATGCGTATTGAGCGCCCGGCCCGCGTTCAGCGCGCCCTGCGCCTTGGCTTCGGCACGGCGCTGTGCCTGGCGGCGAGCTTCGGCCTGGCCTTGCCTATCCCGTTCCTCGCGCCGATGCTGGCGTTGATGATGCTGGCGGCGATGAACCGACCGTTGCCGTTCAAGGCCAGCCTGGGCCTGATCCTGATCCTGTTGCTGACCACCGGGAGCGGCCTGCTGCTCATTCCCCTGCTGCGTTACTACCCGTTCAGTGGTGTGTTGCTGGTTGGGCTATGCCTGTTCCTGGCCTTCGGTTATGGCCTGCGCGGCGGCAACCCGCTGGTGGCGACTTTCCTGGTGGTGGGCCTGACCTTGATCAGTTCGGCCGGAACCGCTGAATTCGCCCTGGCGCTTGAGGTGATCGTGGCCCTGGTCAAGGGCTTGTTCCTGGCAGTCTCGACGCTGACCATCAGCCATTGGCTGTTTCCCGACCCCGCCAGCGCCCCCGCAGCCAAGCCTGGCCCGAACCTTTCTCCAACCGAAAGCGGTTGGCTGGCGCTGCGTGCCACGCTGGTGGTGCTGCCGACTTTCCTGCTGGCCATGATCGACCCGGCCAGCTACCTACCGATCATCATGAAAGCCGTCAGCCTCGGCCAACAAAGCTGCGCGACCAGCGCCCGCACCGCCGGCCAGGAATTGCTCGGCTCGACGCTGCTCGGTGGCGTGATGGCGATTGTTTTCTGGTGCGCGCTGAGCCTGTTCGTCAACCTGTGGATGTTCTTTCTGTGGATGTTGCTGTTCGGCTTGCTGGTGGCCAGAAAACTCTACGGCCTGGCCCGGACCCGGCAGCCGCCAGGGTTCTGGCTCAACAGTCTGGCAACCCTGATCATCCTGCTCGGCCAATCGGTACAGGACAGTGCGGCGGGCAAGGATGTCTACACCGCCTTCGCCATCCGCATGGGCCTGTTCATTCTGGTGACCTTGTACGCCTGCGCCATGGTCCATCTGCTCGATATGCGGCGGGAGCGTCGTCACGCCCCCAATTCAGCCCTGTGATGGACATCATCAAGCAGCACTCGGGCAGCGACCCTGCGTTACCGTAGCGCTCGAAAAAACTTGATGTGTATTTTGGGTCCGATGTCTGAAAACGCCCCCCTGAATCGAGGAGTTTAACTATTGCTTCAAATTACGTTGCCGTTCGGCCTTCAGGACCCGGACCGGCCTGAAGTAGGTAAGCGGGCCCGCGGTGGCTCGCACCCTGCTTCTGCGCTTTGCGCAGAGGAATGGGTTCCACCCTATCCAGTTACTGTAAGAAAATGACCTAGCTCATGTAGGCTGCATCCGAAAAAATAAAACTTCAACTTAATCCCAGTAGGCGGCCTTGCTGACGGTCCGCAGCATCAACCAGAGCGCGGAACTCTATTGTCTTGAGGGTGGGCGTCGAGCGCTATCTGGCTATCTACCCGGTTGAAACCCTCCCCGTCGTTTCTTGAACAACCTACTAGCGTTGTCGCCTTATCCGGATCAAAGGTACGTCAATGAGCGCAAAGTTTGCAGGTGTTAAGTGGAGTTTGCCCGACATCGACCGACGTCTACTGAAAGTGCAATTCAGTTTTTTTCTGATGGTATTGGGTGGACGTTGCAATCAACTGGCGGTGGCTTGGTGGGTTCTGCAAGAAACAGGCTCTGCGATCTACTTTGCCAACATGATTGCCTGTTCCATCGCGGCGGAGGTGTTAGCCAAACCTCTGCTGGGATGGCTAGGTGATAAGTACAACAAAATACTAATCATCAAACTGACCTCATGGATCAGCTTTCTCACAGCGTTATTAATGGTTCTGTTGTCTGTCACGGGGACATTCAACCCTTGGACGGTTGGCGCCCTGATGATGCTCAGCAGTACGATCGTCGGCGTACGCGACCCTCTCCAGGCGTCGATTATCCCTTTGTTTGCAGATGACGATAAAGTCTCCTTGGCCTTTCGGACCAAAAGTGTGATGTCGTCCCTTTCTATTCTTCTGGGGCCAGTACTGGCCAGTGGGTTGATTTACGGGTTCGGTATCACTATCGCCTTTGTCACCGACCTTTTTGCAATTCTCATCGCCGGGGCATTGATTGCAACCATCCCGAGCCACATCGGTGCAGTTGACCCATGCGAAAAAACACCACATGCCAGTGGTTTCAGCATGATCTATTCAGGCTTTAAGGTGGTTTATGGCGTGAAAGTCGAATTTTACCTGGCCATTATTGCGATGCTGATCAATTTCGCGCTGTTTCCATTTTTCACTATCTTGATCCCACTGTACGTAAAGGACGTCATCCAATATCCGGTCACTTACATTGGTCTTCTGGATTCGTGCTTCGGGCTTGGCATTTTGGCGGGAAGCTACAAAATCATCGGGTGGTTATCCGAACGGATCCCTCGTGACATGTGCGTCTCTGCAGGTTTTGCACTACTGGGAGGCAACCTAGTGGTGGTTGGCACTATTTCATCGTCGTTCATTGTATCAGCGGCCTTTTTCTGCGGCGGCATCGGCCTGATGTTAATCAATATCCCTACCTCTGCGGTGAGATTGCTGGCGACACCCAAGCTCCATCGCAACCGGATTTTTGCCACGGTTTCATTTCTGTCTGCTGCGGCTAGTCCCTTGGGCAGTTTCGCGATGAATGCCCTGATCTCTTATCTGGGAGTCACACTGACAATTACGCTGCTGGGTATCATGGTGCTGCTGTTATCACTGCTGGTCCTTTTGGTACCGGACTTTAAACTTTTCATGCGCTCCCAAGATACGCAACTCAATGATGTCTATCGGGATAAGTACCCTAAAGCATTTACCCAATAATGTGCCTCGTCGTACTTCCACCATTAAAAACGGAGTGGCCTTTCACGGTGCCGGAGTTCAAGGTTTGACCTGAATCTGCTCGACATGAACAGATCTCTGCGGTCAATACTATGATGATATGGACAGTACCGATTTCCTGGGTGATCCGGATAAGGATCGAATCTCGATTCTGATGCTATGACTTTCGGACGATGTAGCACCGGCACCGATAACAGCCAGCACCAGAGTGGCCAGTCTAATGGACGACGGGGCGAACTTGCCGCCCCTCAATCGTGTTGAGCTGATGGTCTCAAAAAAATTTCAATTACAAACAGCTCAACTCACCTGTGGATAACTTACTCCACGGTGACCGACTTCGCCAGGTTGCGCGGCTGGTCAACGTCGGTGCCTTTGAGTACGGCAACGTAGTACGACAGCAGCTGCAGCGGGATGGTGTAGAGAATCGGCGACAGGATGTCGTGGATGTGCGGCATGTGCACCACGTGGGTGCCTTCACCGTTGGTCATGCCGGCTTTCTCGTCAGCGAAGACGATCAACTGGCCGCCACGGGCGCGGACTTCCTGAAGATTGGACTTCAACTTCTCCAGCAGTTCGTTGTTCGGCGCCACGGTCACCACTGGCATGTCGTTATCCACAAGCGCCAACGGGCCGTGTTTCAGCTCACCAGCAGGATAAGCTTCAGCGTGGATGTAGGAGATTTCCTTGAGCTTGAGTGCCCCTTCCATCGCTACCGGGAACTGCGCGCCACGGCCGAGGAACAGCGTGTGGTGTTTCTCGGCGAACAGCTCGGAGATTTTTTCCACGGTGCTGTCCATGGCCAGTGCCTCGCCCAGACGGGTTGGCAAACGACGCAGTTCTTCGACCAGCGTTGCTTCGACACCTTCGGCCAAAGTGCCACGAACCTGGCCCAGGGAAAGTGTCAGCAACAACAGGCCAACCAATTGCGTGGTGAAGGCTTTGGTCGAAGCCACACCGATTTCGCGACCGGCCTGGGTCAACAGGGTCAGATCGGATTCACGCACCAGCGAGCTGATACCGACGTTACAGATCGCCAGGCTGGCGAGGAAGCCCAACTCCTTGGCGTTGCGCAGCGCGGCCAGGGTGTCGGCGGTTTCGCCGGACTGGGAAATGGTCACGAACAAGGTGTCCGGCTGCACCACCACCTTGCGGTAGCGGAATTCGCTGGCGACTTCGACCTGGCACGGAATGCCGGCCAGCTCTTCAAGCCAGTAACGCGCGACCATGCCGGCGTGGTAGCTGGTGCCACACGCGACGATCTGTACGTTACGCACTTTGGCGAACAGCTCGGCCGCCTGTGGGCCGAATGCCTGTACCAGTACCTGGTTCTGGCTCAGGCGACCTTCCAGGGTGCGCTGCACCACGGACGGTTGCTCGTGGATTTCCTTGAGCATGAAGTGGCGGTACTCGCCCTTTTCAGCGGCTTCGGCGCCGTCGCGGTACTGCACGGCTTCGCGCGCGACAGCCTTGCCGTCAACGTCCCAGATCTGCACGCTGTCGCGGCGGATTTCGGCGATATCGCCTTCTTCCAGATACATGAAGCGGTCGGTGACCTGACGCAGGGCCAACTGGTCGGACGCCAGGAAGTTTTCCCCCAGGCCCAGGCCGATCACCAGCGGGCTGCCGCTGCGGGCAGCAACCAGGCGATCCGGTTGCTGCGCGCTGATCACTGCCAGGCCGTAAGCACCGTGCAACTCTTTGACGGTGGCCTTGAGGGCCACGGTCAGATCGTGCAGATCCTTGAGTTTGTGGTTCAGCAGGTGCGCGATGACTTCGGTGTCGGTGTCCGAGGTGAACACATAACCCAGAGCCTTGAGTTGTTCACGCAGGGCTTCGTGGTTTTCGATGATGCCGTTGTGCACCACCGCCAGGTCACCGGAGAAATGTGGGTGGGCATTGCGCTCGCACGGTGCACCGTGGGTGGCCCAGCGCGTGTGGGCGATGCCCAGGCGACCGACCAGCGGCTCGGCAGCCAATGCCTGCTCCAGCTCACTGACCTTGCCCGGACGACGCAGGCGCTCGAGTTTTTCATCGTTGGTGTAGACCGCCACGCCAGCGCTGTCATACCCACGGTATTCGAGGCGTTTCAGGCCTTCGACGAGGATGGCGGTGATGTTACGTTCTGCGACTGCGCCGACAATTCCACACATGCTATTTCTCCTGACTGACAGCCGCGCAAATCAAAGTGATGCCGCGGGCCTGAATCTGATCGCGAGCCTCAAGCGGCAGGCGTTCATCGGTAATAAGGGTATGGACGCTGCTCCAGGGCAGCTCCAGGTTGGGAATCTTGCGGCCGATCTTGTCGGCCTCCACCATCACGACCACTTCGCGGGCGACTTCGGCCATGACCCGACTCAGTCCGAGCAGTTCGTTGAAGGTGGTTGTACCGCGAACCAGATCGATGCCATCGGCGCCGATAAACAGCTGGTCGAAATCGTAGGAGCGCAGTACCTGCTCGGCAACCTGCCCCTGAAAGGACTCGGAATGCGGGTCCCAGGTGCCACCGGTCATCAACAGCACCGGTTCGTGCTCAAGTTCGCTCAAGGCATTGGCAACGTGCAACGAGTTGGTCATCACCACCAGACCGGGTTGCTGTCCGAGCTCCGGGATCATGGAGGCGGTGGTGCTGCCACTGTCGATAATGATGCGCGCATGCTCGCGAATCCGCGCGACGGCAGCACGGGCGATGGCTTGTTTGTACTTGGAAACCGGCTGCCCCAGGTCGGCCACCAGTTCCTGAGGCATGGTGATCGCCCCGCCGTAGCGACGCAGCAACAGACCATTGCTTTCAAGTGCTGCCAGATCCTTGCGAATCGTAACTTCCGACGTTTCGAAGCGTTTGGCCAACTCATCCACACTGACTTCGCCCTGCTCGTTGAGCAAGGCGAGGATGTTGTGACGACGTTGAGGTGTGTTGCGCTTCGACATGAGCTGGTAAGTTTCGATTCGAAAGATAACGGAAGCAATCAAAACCTATCAGCGAAACTTCGTCAAGCGCCATGCGATAAAAAGAGCTGTGGATAACTTGTAGGAGCTAGCTTGTTCGCAATGGATACGAGAACGACGCAGTTTTCCAGAAAGAATGCGTCATCGTTCACGTCCATCGCGAGCAAGCTCGCTCCTACACAAGGGAGTTGTGGATAACTCAGCCCTTCTTGATTTTCTCCGGCCGCTTCCAGCCATCGATGTTCTTCTGGCGAGCGCGCCCAATTGCCAACTGGGACTTATCCACAGTCGAGGTAATGGTCGAACCGGCCGCCGTGGTCGCTCCGTCGAGGATATCCACAGGCGCCACCAACGAGTTGTTGGAGCCGATGAACACATCTTCACCCAGCACGGTTTTCCACTTATTCACACCATCGTAATTGCAGGTGATGGTGCCGGCGCCGATATTGGTGCGCGCGCCGATCTCGGCATCGCCCAGATAGGTCAGGTGACCGGCCTTGGCGCCTTCGCCCAGGTGGGCGTTTTTCAGCTCGACGAAGTTACCCACATGCGCGCGGGCTTCCAGCACGGTACCTGGACGCAGACGCGCGAACGGGCCGGCATCGCTGCCTTCACCCAGAATGGCACCTTCGATATGGCTGTTGGCCTTGATGACCACGCCTTTGCGCAGGGTGCTGTCCTTGATCACGCAGTTCGGGCCGATCACCACGTCATCCTCAATGACAACCTTGCCTTCGAGAATCACGTTGATGTCGATGAGTACGTCGCGCCCGACCGTGACTTCACCACGAATGTCGAAACGAGCCGGGTCGCGCAGCGTCACACCTTGAGCCATCAAACGGCGACCGGCGCGCAATTGATAATGCCGCTCCAGTTCGGAAAGCTGCTTGCGGTCGTTGGCGCCCTGCACTTCCATGGCGTCGTGCGGTTGCTCGGTGGCCACCACCAGACCATCGCTCACTGCCATGGCAATGATGTCGGTCAAGTAGTACTCGCCTTGTGCGTTGTTGTTGGAGAGACGGCTCATCCAGTCGCCAAGACGGGCAAAAGGCAGCGCCAGAATGCCGGTATTGCCTTCGGTGATCTGGCGTTCGGCGTCATTGGCATCTTTCTGTTCGACGATGGCCGCAACCTTGCCAGCGGCATCACGAACAATGCGGCCATAACCGGTCGGGTCATCCAGTTCGACGGTCAGCAAGCCCAACTGCTGCGGCCCCACCTGCTTGAGCAGGCGCTGCAGGGTTTCGACCTCGATCAACGGCACATCACCGTATAGCACCAGGACGGTATCGGACTGAATGAACGGCACTGCTTGAGCAACGGCGTGACCGGTACCCAGCTGTTTATCCTGCAGGACGAAGTTCAGGTCATCCGCCGCCAGGCGTTCGCGTACGGCATCGGCACCATGACCGATCACCACGTGAATGCGCTGTGGATCAAGTTGCCGTGCGCTGTGGATAACATGACCGAGCATGGAGTTGCCGGCAATCGGGTGCAAGACTTTCGGCAATGCGGAACGCATACGCGTACCTTGGCCAGCAGCGAGGATAACAATTTCAAGAGACATGACTGGCTACCAATCCTGGGTGGTCAGCGGCTGCGACCAGGTTGTAAAAATCGGAAAAGAAAAAAGGGTAGCCGAGGCTACCCTTTTTAATCAATCACACAACAAGTGCAGCCTTAATGGCCGAACTTCTTGCGGATCTGCTGGACGGTGCGCAGCTGGGCTGCAGCCTCGGCCAGACGTGCGGCAGCAGAACCGTAATCGAATTCCGCGCCTCGCTCATGCAGGGCTTTCTCGGCAGCCTTAACGGCTTCCAAAGCTGCGGCTTCGTCCAGGTCGGCAGCACGTTGCACGGTGTCGGCAAGAACCTTGACCATGTTCGGCTGAACCTCGAGGAAACCACCGGAGATGTAATACACCTCCTCTTCCCCGCCCTGCTTGACCAGGCGGATCGGACCTGGCTTCAGATTAGTGATCAGCGGCGCGTGACCCAGGGCGATACCAAGATCACCCAGTGCACCGTGCGCAATCACCATCTCGACCAGACCGGAAAAGATTTCTCCTTCCGCGCTGACGATATCGCAATGGACTGTCATAGCCATCTGATTGCCTCAACCTAAATTAGCGCCCGTTGCCGGGCGCCGGGATTACAGTTTCTTGGCTTTCTCGATCGCTTCTTCGATGCCGCCAACCATGTAGAACGCTTGTTCTGGCAGGTGGTCGTAGTCACCGTTGAGGATGCCTTTGAAGCCAGCAATGGTGTCTTTCAGGGAAACGTATTTACCCGATGCACCGGTGAAGACTTCAGCCACGAAGAACGGCTGCGACAAGAAACGCTGGATCTTACGAGCACGGTTTACCAACTGCTTGTCGGCTTCCGACAGCTCGTCCATACCCAGGATCGCAATGATGTCCTTCAGTTCTTTGTAACGCTGCAGCACGTACTGAACACCGCGAGCGGTTTCGTAGTGGTCGTTGCCGATCACGTTCGGGTCCAGCTGACGCGAAGTCGAGTCCAGTGGGTCTACCGCCGGATAGATACCCAGGGAAGCGATGTCACGGGACAGAACGACGGTGGCGTCCAGGTGAGCAAACGTGGTCGCTGGCGACGGGTCGGTCAAGTCGTCCGCTGGTACGTATACGGCCTGGATCGAAGTAATCGAACCTTGCTTGGTCGAAGTGATGCGCTCTTGCAGCACGCCCATCTCTTCAGCCAGGGTCGGCTGGTAACCTACTGCCGAAGGCATACGGCCCAGCAGTGCGGATACTTCGGTACCGGCCAGGGTGTAACGATAGATGTTGTCGACGAACAGCAGAACGTCGTTACCTTCGTCACGGAACTTCTCGGCCATGGTCAGGCCGGTCAGGGCTACGCGCAGACGGTTTCCCGGCGGCTCGTTCATTTGACCGTAAACCAGTGCCACTTTGTCCAGAACGTTGGAGTCCTTCATCTCGTGGTAGAAGTCGTTACCCTCACGAGTACGCTCACCCACACCGGCGAACACGGAATAACCGCTGTGCTCGATGGCGATGTTACGGATCAGTTCCATCATGTTTACGGTCTTGCCTACACCGGCACCACCGAACAGACCGACTTTACCGCCCTTGGCGAACGGGCAAACCAGGTCGATAACCTTGATGCCTGTTTCCAGCAGGTCGTTGCCGCCCGCTTGTTCAGCGAAAGATGGCGCAGGACGGTGAATGCCCCAGCGCTCTTCGGTGTCGATCGGACCAGCTTCGTCAATCGGGTTGCCCAGTACGTCCATGATCCGGCCCAGGGTCGCTTTACCGACCGGTACGGAGATGGCAGCGCCAGAGTCGACAACGTCCAGACCGCGCTTCAAGCCTTCGGTGGAACCCATCGCAATGGTACGAACTACGCCGTCGCCCAGCTGTTGCTGAACTTCCAGGGTAGTGTCCGCGCCTTGTACTTTCAGCGCGTTGTAGATGCTCGGTACGCTGTCGCGTGGAAATTCCACGTCGATAACGGCGCCGATGATTTGAACGATACGTCCGCTACTCATAGCTGGATCCTCTGAATATTTGAACCGTTAAACCGCGGCAGCGCCGCCGACGATTTCCGAGATCTCTTGGGTGATCGCAGCCTGACGCGCCTTGTTGTAGACCAGCTGCAAATCGCTGATCAAATCACCGGCGTTGTCGGTAGCGTTCTTCATCGCGATCATCCGCGCAGCTTGTTCAGCCGCGTTGTTCTCGACCACCGCCTGGTAGACCTGCGACTCCACGTAACGGACCATCAAGCCGTCGAGCAGCTCCTTGGCATCCGGTTCGTAGAGATAGTCCCAGTGGTGCTTGAGTTCTTGATCCGGGGTTGCCACCAGTGGAATCAACTGCTCCACGGTAGGCTGTTGTGTCATGGTGTTGATGAACTTGTTGGACACCACGGACAGGCGGTCAATACGGCCGTCCAGATAGGCATCCAGCATCACCTTGACGCTGCCGATCAGATCATTGATCGACGGCTCTTCACCCAGGTGGCTGATAGCTGCAACGACGTTACCGCCGAAGTTGCGGAAGAAAGCCGCACCCTTGCTACCAACTACACACAGATCGATCTCGACGCCGTTTTCGCGGTTTACCGCCATGTCCTTGACCAAAGCCTTGAACAGGTTGGTGTTCAAGCCACCACACAGACCACGGTCACTGCTCACGACGACATAACCGACGCGCTTTACTTCGCGGTCGATCATGAACGGGTGGCGATATTCCGGGTTAGCGTTGGCCAGATGGCCAATAACCTGGCGGATGCGCTCCGCATAAGGACGGCTAGCAGCCATGCGCATTTGTGCCTTGCGCATTTTGCTGACCGCCACTTTTTCCATGGCGCTGGTAATCTTTTGCGTGCTTTTGATGCTCGCAATCTTACTGCGAATCTCTTTTGCGCCTGCCATGTAACACCTATCAGGTTAGCAAGCGGGAGCCTTGCGACTCCCGCTGCGGCTTACCAGGTTTGGGTGGCCTTGAACTTCTCGATACCGGCTTTCAGGCCGCCATCGATTTCGTCATTGAAGTCACCCTTCACGTTGATCTTCGCCATCAAGTCGGCGTGATCGCGGTTGAAGTAAGCAATCAGCGCTTGCTCGAAGCTGCCGACTTTGGTGATTTCAACGTCAGTCAGGAACCCACGCTCAGCGGCATACAGCGACAGCGACATGTCGGCGATCGACATTGGCGCGTATTGCTTCTGCTTCATCAGCTCGGTAACGCGCTGACCATGCTCAAGTTGCTTACGGGTCGCTTCGTCCAGGTCAGAAGCGAACTGGGCGAATGCCGCCAGTTCACGGTACTGAGCCAGAGCGGTACGGATACCACCGGACAGCTTCTTGATGATCTTGGTCTGAGCGGCACCACCCACACGGGATACCGAAACACCGGCGTTCACTGCAGGACGGATGCCCGAGTTGAACATGGCCGATTCCAGGAAGATCTGACCGTCGGTGATGGAAATCACGTTGGTCGGAACGAACGCGGAAACGTCGCCAGCCTGGGTTTCGATGATCGGCAGTGCGGTCAGGGAACCGGTTTTACCGGTCACTGCGCCGTTGGTGAACTTCTCTACGTACTCTTCCGAAACGCGGGATGCGCGCTCCAGCAGACGGGAGTGGAGATAGAACACGTCGCCTGGGTAAGCTTCACGGCCTGGTGGACGGCGCAGCAGCAGGGAGATCTGGCGGTAAGCCACTGCTTGCTTGGACAGATCGTCATAAACGATCAGCGCGTCTTCACCGCGGTCGCGGAAGAATTCACCCATGGTGCAACCGGCGTACGGTGCCAGGTATTGCAGCGCAGGAGATTCCGAAGCACTGGCAGCCACGATGATCGTGTTCTTCAGTGCGCCGTTTTCTTCCAGCTTGCGAACCACGTTGGCGATGGTCGATTGCTTCTGACCGATGGCTACGTAGACGCAGAAAATGCCGCTGTCTTTCTGGTTGATGATCGCGTCGATCGCCAGAGCGGTTTTACCGATCTGACGGTCACCGATGATCAGCTCACGCTGGCCACGGCCGACAGGGATCATGGCATCGACAGCCTTGTAGCCAGTCTGTACAGGCTGGTCTACCGACTTACGCCAGATCACGCCTGGAGCAACTTTCTCGACCGCGTCGGTCTGGGTGTTGTTCAGCGGACCTTTGCCGTCAACCGGGTTACCCAGTGCATCGACTACGCGACCCAGCAGTTCCTTACCTACCGGAACTTCCAGGATACGGCCGGTGCACTTGGCGCTCATGCCTTCAGCCAGAGACTGGTATGCGCCCAAAATAACGGCACCTACGGAGTCTTGCTCCAGGTTGAGGGCCATACCGTAGACGCCGCCCGGAAACTCGATCATCTCGCCGGACATAACGTCGGCCAGACCGTGAATCCGCACGATGCCGTCAGATACGCTGACGACAGTGCCTTCGTTACGGGCTTGGGAGGTCACATCGAGCTTGTCGATGCGGCCCTTGATAATTTCACTTATTTCGGAAGGATTGAGTTGCTGCATTGCTCTGCTGCCCCTTCAAACTCAAGATTTCAATGCTTCGGCAAGTTTCGCGATTTTGCCGCGAATCGAGCCATCGATAACCAGGTCGCCGGCGCGGATGACAACACCCCCAATCAGGGATGAATCTTCCTCGACTTGCAGGCGCACTTCCCGGTTGAGTCGTGCACTGAGAACCTTGGCGAGTTTGTCTTGCTGTTCTTGGTTCAATGCGAAAGCACTGGTCACTTCTACGTCTACCGATTTCTCTTGCTCGGCCTTGTACAGGTCGAACAGAGCGGCGATCTCCGGCAGAAGCAGGAGGCGCTCGTTTTCGGCAACAACGTGGATGAAATTCTGTGCCTTGGCATCGAACTTGTCGCCGCACACGTCAATGAACGTGGCGGCCTTTTCTGCGCTCGTCAGTCGCGGGGCCTTGAGCACGCTCTGCATGGTGTCGTCTTCCGACACCGCTGCAGCCAGGCCGAGCATGGCTGACCAATTGGCCAGTTGCTGGTGGGCCTGAGCGTGCTCGAAGGCCGCCTTAGCGTAAGGTCGGGCCAACGTGGTCAGTTCTGCCATGATCGCCCTCGCTTAGATTTCAGCAGCCAGTTGGTTAACCAGCTCTGCGTGCGCGTTTTGATCGATTGCCTTGCCCAGGATCTTCGAAGCACCGCCAACGGCCAGGCTACCCACTTGGGCGCGCAGCGCGTCTTTGACGCTGTTCAGTTCCTGTTCGATCTCGGCCTGAGCCTGAGCCTTCACACGGTCAGCTTCGACGCGAGCCTGTTCACGGGCTTCGTCGACAATCTGGGTACCGCGTTTCTTGGCTTGCTCGATGATTTCAGCTGCCTGAGCTTTCGCTTCGCGCAGTTGCTGACCCGCTTTCTCTTGGGCCAACTCCAGGTCGCGAGCTGCTCGGCTGGCAGCGTCCAGACCATCAGCGATCTTCTTTTGACGTTCGTGCAGTGCCGTGATGACCGGAGGCCATACGAACTTCATGCAGAACAGTACAAAAATCAGGAACGCAACGGACTGGCCAATCAGGGTCGCATTAATGTTCACGCCAACACCTCGCAGTTACGTTGTCCATCACACCAAATTACCCGGAAGATCCGAGTAATTAGCCAGCGATTTGACCAACGAACGGGTTCGCAAAGGTGAAGAACAGAGCGATACCAACACCGATCATGGTTACGGCGTCGAGCAGACCGGCAACGATGAACATTTTAACTTGCAGCATTGGAACCATTTCTGGCTGACGCGCTGCGCCTTCCAGGAACTTGCCGCCCAGCAGGCCGAAACCAATTGCGGTACCCAGTGCGCCCAGGCCGATCAACAGTGCAACAGCGATAGCGGTTAGACCAACTACAGTTTCCATCTTTCCTCCCGACTTTTACGTCGTATGGTTTAGGTTTTTTAGATTAAAGCGGTAAAACAAATCGTTTCAGAGGCCCGGTAAAGAGCCCCTTCCCGTTTGACCGGGAAGGACATCAGACTAGTCGAGACTGGCCTTAATGGTTTTCTTCGTGCGCCATCGACAGGTAGACGATGGTCAGCATCATGAAGATGAATGCCTGCAGGGTGATGATCAGGATGTGGAACACAGCCCACGCCCACTGCAGTACGACGCCCAGGCCGCTGAGCCAGAGCAGACCGCTGCCGAACATCACAGCAATCAGAATGAAGACCAGCTCGCCGGCGTACATGTTGCCGAACAGACGCAGAGCCAGGGAGATCGGCTTGGCGATCAGGGTCACGAATTCCAGCAGGAAGTTCACCGGGATCAGCAGGGCTTGAACGAAGATGTTCTTGCTGCCGAACGGGTGCAGGGTCAGCTCGCCGATGAAGCCGCCGAGGCCCTTGATCTTGATGCTGTAGAAAATGATCAGCGCGAATACCGTGAAGGCCATGGCCAGAGTCGCGTTCGGGTCGGTGGTCGACACGGCGCGGAACGGGATGTGGTGGTCGCCGGAGATCAGGATGGCCAGCTGAGGAATCCAGTCGACCGGTACCAGGTCGACGGCGTTCATCAGGAACACCCAGACGAAGATGGTCAGTGCCAGCGGTGCAATCACCGGGCTACGGCCATGGAAGCTGTCTTTCACGCTGCCATCGACGAATTCGACCAAAACTTCAACGAAGTTCTGCAAAGCACCTGGCTGACCGGAAGTCGCTTTCTTTGCCGCCATGCGGAAAAGAAGAACGAAGATCAGACCCAAAGCGATCGACCAGCCGAGAGTATCGACGTGGAAAGCCCAGAAGCCCATTTCCTTGGCTTCTGCTGCGGTGTGGGCAAAGCCCCAGCCGCCGGTAGGGTGCTGACCGAAGGTCAGGTTCTGCAAGTGGTGCTGGATATAGCCCGAAGCGGTTGTTTCTGCCATGGTTGCCTCAAACGCCCTAAGGTCTCGAAAGTCTTGTTCTCATCAGCAGGGGAGCGAACCAGCTGACCAGTTGGGTCAGCACGAAGACGCCGAATACAGCCAGCGGCGCCAATGGCTTCACACCTGCGAACGTCAATGCAAAAAGCACCGCCGTCAAAATCAGTTTGCCCGCCTCGCCGGCATAAAATGACCGGACGATGGCTTGAGCTGCCCGGGCGCCGGAAAACCGAAATGCCCTGTGAGCGAAATAAACATTGGGCAGCAAGGCTATCAGGCCTCCGCAAAGTCCCGAGTACCCGGCAACGACTCCATACCGTTGCCAGAGCGCCAAAGCGGCAATGAGCAGAACGACAAATTGAGCCATTAACACCGGAAAAACTGCCAGGCGATGGAACGGCAGGCGGTTTGGCGTGCGGGTTTCCATCACTTTTGCTCTCCAATGGCCGGCTGCCGAAATTCAATAACTTGGCATAATTTGTGCCGACAAAATGCGCGCAGAGTATAGGGGCGGTTCTGCCCCTATTCAACTGTCAGGTAGTGATTTCCGTCTGCACGCTACATGAGGAAATGTTTCAGCGAATATGTGCGAGTACACCTTGTAGTTCATCCAGGGAGTTATATCCAATTACTAACTGCCCTTTACCCTTCTTACCGTGGCGAATCTGCACCGCAGAGCCTAGGCGCTCGGCCAGGCGCTGTTCGAGGCGGGCGATATCCGGGTCCGGTTTTACCGGTTCAACAGGCTCCGGTTTGCCACTCAACCACTGGCGAACAAGTGCCTCGGTTTGGCGCACAGTCAGCCCGCGTGCGACAACATGTCGCGCCCCTTCAACCTGTTGATTGTCCGGCAAACCGAGCAAAGCACGGGCATGACCCATTTCCAGGTCGCCGTGGGACAACATGGTCTTGATGACTTCCGGCAAGGAGATCAGGCGCAGCAGGTTAGCCACGGTCACCCGGGACTTGCCCACGGCCTCGGCCACCTGTTGTTGAGTCAGCTGGAATTCCTGCTGCAAGCGCTGCAGGGCTACCGCTTCTTCAATCGGGTTCAGGTCTTCGCGCTGGATGTTCTCGATCAGCGCAATGGCAATGGCGGTTTCATCCGGCACATCGCGCACCATCGCCGGAATGGTTTCCTGCCCGGCCTGCTGGCTGGCGCGCCAGCGGCGTTCACCGGCAATGATTTCAAAGCGGCCGCCGCCAATCGGGCGTACCACGATCGGCTGCATCACGCCTTGCGCCTTGATCGACATCGCCAGCTCTTCCAGAGCTTGAGGATCCATATCGCGACGCGGTTGGTATTTGCCGCGCTGGAGCAGGTCCAGCGGCAGGTGTTGCAGCTCACGCTGATCGGCTTGCGCCGCTTGTTCTTCCAGCGAGCTGACAGTCGGACCACTCAACAGAGCATCCAGTCCACGTCCGAGACCTCGTTTCTTGACGGCCATGGGGATTCCTTAAGTTGCCTGAGCAGCGGCGATGCGTGAGTTTTTGCGTTGACGACGAACCATTTCGCCCGCCAATGCCAGATAGGCAACGGCGCCTCGCGATGCTTTGTCGTACGCCAGCGCCGGCATGCCGTAGCTTGGTGCTTCGGCCAGACGGATGTTGCGCGGAATGACGGTGTCGTAGAGCTGCTCGCCGAAGTGTTCCTTGAGCTGCGCCGAGACATCGTTCATCAGGCTCAGGCGCGGGTCGTACATCGTACGCAACAGGCCTTCGACCTTGAGGTTCGGGTTCAGCAGTTCAGCGATACGCTTGATGTTATCCACAAGGTCGCTCAAGCCTTCCAGTGCGAAGTACTCGCACTGCATGGGGATAATTACCCCGTCGGCGGCAACCAGTGCGTTGAGGGTCAACATCGACAGCGACGGCGGGCAGTCGATCAGGATGTAATCGTAATTTTCCCGGATCGGCGCCAGCGCGCTGCGCAGACGGCTTTCCTTCATCTGCATTTCCAGCAGCACCACTTCGGCCGCGGTGAGGTCGCGGTTGGCCGGCAACAACTGGTAACCACCGTGTTCAGAGAAGTGCATGGCCTGGGCCAGATCACATTCGCCGATCAGCAGGTCGTAGACCGAGTTTTCCAGGCCATGTTTATCCACACCGCTACCCATGGTGGCGTTGCCCTGTGGATCAAGGTCTATCAACAGCACCCGGCGCTTGGTCGCGACCAGGGATGCTGCGAGGTTGATGCAGGTGGTGGTTTTACCCACGCCACCCTTTTGGTTCGCAATCGCGAATACCTTAGCCATTCTTGCTTGTGTTCCCAATCATGCCGTGCGGCGCAGTATCAGCAGATGGCGTTGGCCTTGGCAACCAGGTACGGCCAGGGCGTGTTCGCTATCGAGGTGGAAGTCTGCCGGCAATGCTACCAGCTCATCGGCGGGATGAACGCCCTTCATTGCCAGCCAGCGTGTTTCGCTATCGCCTAGGTGGCGAGTCCAGTTGCTGAAGTTTTCCATGCTGCTGAACGCACGGGAAATGATCCCGTTGAATGGCTGGGCAGGCTGGAACGCTTCGACGCGACTGTGGATAACTTGCAGGTTATCCAGTTTGAGTTCGAGTTTTACCTGGGTCAGAAAGCGGGTTTTCTTGCCGTTGCTGTCCAGGCAGGTCACCTGGGACTCGGGAAACAGGATGGCCAACGGGATGCCAGGCATGCCGCCGCCGCTGCCGACGTCGAGCCAGCGTCCGTTTTCGATGAATGACATCACGCTCAGACTGTCGAGTAGATGACGGGACACCATTTCGTCCGGATCACGCACGGCAGTGAGGTTGTAAGCCTTGTTCCATTTGATCAACAAGGCCAGATAACCCAGCAGTTGCCCGTGCTGGGTTTCTGTCAGCGTGACGCCAAGCTGGCTGGCACCTGTGGATAACTCTTCTGCATGTTGCGAAGTGACCAACGAACTCAAGCGCTTTGCTCCAACTGACGGCCCGCGCCGCGTTTTTTCAAATGAATCATCAACAGCGAAATGGCTGCCGGCGTTACGCCCGGGATACGCGAAGCCTGGCCCAAAGTCTCTGGACGGGTCGCACCGAGCTTGCTCTGGATCTCTTTGGAGAGACCGGAAATATTCGTGTAATCGATATCCACAGGCAGTTTGGTGTCCTCGCTGGCTCGCAAGCGGGCGATTTCGTCCTGTTGACGATCAATGTAACCGGCGTATTTGGTCTTGATCTCGACCTGCTCGGCCACCTGTGGATCTTCTGCCCCGTCACCGGTCACTTCGATCAGACCAGCGTAGTCGATTTCCGGACGGCTCAAGAGATTGAGCAGGTTGTATTCGTGAGTCAGCGGCGTGCCGAATTTTTCGGCGATCGCATCGCCTTGTTCGGTACCCGGACGAACCCAGGTGCTTTTCAGACGCTGCTCTTCCAGTTCGATGCTTTCGCGCTTCTTGCAGAAAGCCGCCCAACGTACGTCATCCACCAGGCCCAGTTCGCGGCCTTTTTCGGTCAGGCGCAGGTCGGCGTTGTCTTCACGCAGGATCAGACGGTATTCGGCACGGGACGTGAACATCCGGTACGGCTCTTGGGTACCGAGGGTAATCAGGTCGTCGACCAATACGCCGATGTAGGCCTCGTCGCGACGCGGGCACCAGGCTTCTTTGCCTTGTGCACGCAGTGCGGCGTTGGTTCCGGCCAGCAGCCCCTGGGCGCCGGCTTCTTCGTAACCGGTGGTGCCGTTGATTTGCCCGGCGAAGAACAGGCCGCCGATGACTTTGGTTTCCAGGCTGTACTTCAGGTCACGCGGGTCGAAGTAGTCGTACTCGATGGCGTAGCCCGGACGCACGATGTGTGCGTTTTCCATGCCGCGGATCGATTGCACGATCTGCAGTTGCACGTCGAACGGCAGGGATGTGGATATCCCGTTCGGATACAGCTCGTTTGTCGTCAGGCCTTCCGGTTCGATGAAGACCTGGTGGCTTTCCTTGTCGGCAAAGCGATGGATCTTGTCTTCGATTGACGGGCAGTAACGCGGGCCGATGCCTTCGATCTCACCGGCAGCGGAATACATCGGCGAACGGTCGAGGTTCGCGGCAATGATTTCGTGGGTGCGCGCGTTCGTGTGGGTAATCCAGCAACTGACCTGCTGTGGATGCTGCTCCTTGTTGCCCATGAACGACATCACCGGGATCGGCGTATCGCCCGGTTGTTCGGTCATCACCGAGAAATCCACAGACCGGCCGTCGATACGCGGTGGAGTACCGGTTTTCAAACGACCCACACGCAATGGCAGTTCACGCAGACGATGAGCCAGCGCGATCGATGGTGGATCACCGGCGCGACCGCCGGAGAAATTCTGCAAACCGATGTGGATAAGTCCACCAAGGAAGGTGCCGGTGGTCAACACCACGGAATCGGCGAAGAAACGCAGGCCCATCTGGGTAACCACACCACGGACTTGTTCCTGCTCGACGATCAGATCGTCTGCAGCCTGTTGAAATATCCACAGGTTCGGCTGGTTTTCCAGGATTTCGCGGACAGCGGCTTTGTACAGAACCCGGTCTGCCTGTGCGCGGGTTGCTCGCACAGCGGGGCCTTTACGGCTGTTCAACACGCGAAACTGGATGCCGCCTTTATCGGTAGCCATGGCCATCGCGCCGCCGAGGGCATCGATTTCCTTGACCAGGTGGCTTTTGCCGATCCCGCCAATGGCCGGGTTGCAACTCATGGCACCGAGGGTTTCCACGTTATGCGTCAGCAACAGGGTTTTAACCCCCATACGTGCTGAGGCCAGTGCTGCCTCGGTACCGGCATGACCGCCGCCGATGACGATCACTTCAAAACGGGAAGGGAAATCCACCACGCACCTCGTGCCTGCTTAAGTAGGTAATTCAGGAATAGTTTGAGCTCAGGTTTTCGGACCTGGTCGACAAGTATAGGGACTTCGCCCTTCCTAAAGAACCCTTTGCACAAAATTTAACCAGCTGTGGAAAAGTCGGGGTTATAGAAATTAAAAAGAGAGAAATTTATTAAATCTTTGTTTTTATGTTTATTTCTATGCACATGCCTTTCTGTGGATAGATCTACACAGCCCTTTATTTTCAATGTGTACAGAGATTCAAAACCCTGTGTTCATGTGCCAATGAGGCCCTTGGATAACCGGTGTAAGCCTGTGGATGAAAGGGGTGGTTATCCACAGAGGCGGTTATGTTCAGTTTTTGGGCCCTGTTATCAACTGACCTTAGCGGCGGTTATTCACAGGGCTTAATCCACAGAAAAGCCCTGTTTGCGCGAAATTCAGGTGCAGGAATTCCGCTCAAGCAGACAAAGTCCGCTCGGCACTGGAAGGTTTATTCAGAAAAGGAGAGAGCAGACAGGCGCGAATGGCCTGTCTGTGAACAACAGGAGGGCTACTTACCGATGCAGAAGCTGGAGAAAATCCGCCCCAACAGATCGTCAGAGCTGAAGGCGCCGGTGATTTCTCCGAGCGATTGCTGAGCCTGGCGCAGATCTTCGGCCAACAACTCGCCAGCACCGGCCAGGGTCAATTGAGCGCGACCATGTTCGAGAGCTGCACTGGCATGACCTAGCGCCTCCAGGTGTCGCCGGCGAGCACTGAAACTGCTTTCGGACGTTTGCTCGTAGCCCATGCAGGCCTTCAAGTGGTCGCGCAGCAGCTCCAGGCCGACGCCACCGGACTTGGCGCTCAGGCTGATGGTGACGTGGCCATCGTCGCTGACCTCGATGGCAATGGCTTCACCCGTAAGGTCGGCCTTGTTGCGGATCAGGGTAACTTTCGCGGGATCGGGACGGATTTCGAGAAATTCCGGCCATAGTGCGAATGGGTCGAGGGCTTCCGGTGCCGTAGCGTCGACTACCAGCAGCACCCGATCCGCTTCGCCGATGGCTTTCAAGGCTCGCTCGACGCCGATCTTTTCCACATGGTCATCGGTGTCGCGCAGACCGGCGGTATCCACCACATGCAGCGGCATGCCATCGATGTGGATATGTTCCCGAAGCACGTCCCGGGTGGTGCCGGCAATTTCGGTCACGATCGCCGCTTCACGCCCGGCCAGCGCATTTAGCAGGCTGGATTTACCGGCATTCGGACGGCCGGCAATGACCACGGTCATACCGTCTCGCAGCAAGGCGCCCTGCCCGGCTTCGCGCATGACGGTGGATAACTCGTCGCGGACTTTGTCGAGCATGCTCAGGACGTGGCCGTCAGCGAGGAAGTCGATTTCCTCTTCCGGGAAATCGATGGCCGCTTCGACATAGATTCGCAGGCCGATCAGTTGCTCGGTGAGGTTA
This sequence comes from Pseudomonas sp. GM55, assembly GCF_000282395.1. Lineage (NCBI taxonomy): Bacteria > Pseudomonadati > Pseudomonadota > Gammaproteobacteria > Pseudomonadales > Pseudomonadaceae > Pseudomonas > Pseudomonas sp. GM55. The sequence continues at coordinate 138,086 of NZ_AKJJ01000047.1, forward strand.
TGCACACGTGACGAGAATGCACCCTGCAGGGAGCGCAACGCGTTTCGCGCAGCCTGGGCGGAACTGGCTTCAATCAGGTCGGCAATCGCTTCGGCCTGAGCGAGGTCCAGTTTGTCGTTGAGGAAGGCGCGCTCACTGAATTCCCCCGGGCGGGCGAGACGGCAACCCAGTTCCAGGCAGCGCTTGAGCAACATATCCAGAACGATCGGACCGCCATGGCCCTGGAGTTCCAGCACATCTTCGCCGGTGAACGAGTTTGGCCCAGGAAAATACAGGGCGATGCCCTGGTCCAGCACCTCGTCGTGTTCACCGAGAAACGGGCCATAGTGGGCAAATCGCGGCTTGAGCTCGCGACCACTGAAGGCCTTGGCCGCAACGCTGGCCAATGGCCCGGAAATACGCACGATGCCTACACCGCCGCGACCTTGGGCGGTAGCAACGGCGGCGATGGTTTCACGAGGAACGCTCATAAACCGGTATCCAGACAAAAGTGACAGATAGCAAAACGCCCCACTAGGGGGCGTTTTGAGTGGTTATCCACAGTGTAAATCAGGCAGCTGCTTTGGTAGCCGCTTCGATCTTACGAGTGATGTACCACTGTTGGGCGATCGACAGGCAGTTGTTCACTACCCAGTACAGCACCAGACCCGCCGGGAACCACAGGAAGAAGAAGGTGAAGATGATTGGCATCAGCTTCATGACCTTGGCCTGCATCGGATCCGGTGGAGTCGGGTTCAGCTGCTGCTGGATGAACATGGTTGCACCCATGATGATCGGCAGAATGAAGAACGGATCCTTGATCGACAGGTCGGTAATCCACAGCATGAACGGCGCCTGACGCATCTCGACGCTTTCCAGCAGAACCCAGTACAGCGAGAGGAAAACCGGCATCTGCACGAGGATTGGCAAGCAACCACCCAGCGGATTGATCTTCTCTTTCTTGTACAGCTCCATCATGGCTTGCGACATTTTCTGCCGGTCATCGCCATGCTGCTCTTTCAGCGCTGCCAGTTTCGGTGCCACTGCACGCATGCGCGCCATGGATTTGTAGCTGGCAGCCGACAGCGGGAAGAAGATCCCTTTGATCAGCATGGTCAGGAAGATGATCGACCAGCCCCAGTTACCCACAATGGCGTGGATGTGTTGCAGCAACCAGAAGATCGGTTGGGCGATAAACCACAGAATGCCGTAGTCGACCGTCAGTTCCAGACCTGGGGATAACTGTTTCAGCACGGCCTGGCTTTTCGGACCGGCGTACAGAACAGCGCTGGTCTCGGCCTTGGCACCTGGCGCAACACTCATCGATGGGCCGGTGTAGCCGATGATGTAGTTGCCTTTGCTGTCTTTGCGGGTCTGGACGACGTTGTTTTCGCCCTTGGCCGGAATCCATGCAGTCACGAAGTAGTGCTGCAACCAGGCAACCCAACCGCCAGTGACGGTTTCTTTGAGCGGTGCCTTGTCCATGTCCTTCATGGACACTTTCTTGTACGGCTCGGAACTTGTCCACAGGGCGGCGCCCAGGTAAGTCGCGGTGCCGGTAGCCGTGGTCGACGAAGGATCGGCGCTGGCGTCACGCTTCAACTGGGCGAACATCGCACCAGTCCAGGGCTGGGCGCTCTGGTTGTCGATCAGGTAGGAAACGGTTACGTCGTACAGGCCGCGTTTCAGGGTGAAACGCTTGATGTAGTTGACGCCGTCCTTGCTGAACTTCAGGTCTACGACCAATTGGTCCTGACCGTCAGCCAGTTGATAAACCTTCTTCTCCGCGGAGTAAACCGGACGACCGGCCGGATTGGCATCCGGACCGTTGCTGCCGATCAAGCCACTTTGCGCCAGATAAGTACGTTCGCCGCCGTTATCGAACAGCTGGAACGGAATTTCCGGGTGATCCTGACGACGCGGATACAGCGGCAGGGTCAGTTGGGCAACATCGCCACCTTGTGGGTCGATAGCCAGGTCCAGTACATCCGTTTTGATCTGGATGAGGTCCTTGCTCACAGCCACCGGCGTTTCGGCAGGTGCGCTGGTGTCGCTTGCAGCACGTGGAATGTCGTCACTGGCGGAAGCGTTGGAGCCAGATGCCGTATCCGGCAGGCCCGATGCAGTCGTATTGGTGGCAACATTCTGAGTCGGCAGGGCAGCCTGGCCATAGTCCTGGTTCCATTTAAGAACCATAACGTAGGACACGATTGCCAGGGCGACGATCAGGATCGTGCGTTTGATATCCATGATTACTCGGCCATCGAAGAAGAACGGGAGGTAGGGATAGGTGGAACCGGGTCATAACCACCGGGATTCCACGGATGACAGCGACCTAAACGACGAAAGGTCAGCCAGCCACCGCGAAGAAGGCCATGATTTTCGATGGCTTCTAACGCGTAGCAGGAACAACTGGGGTAGAAACGACAGTGATCGGCCATCAGAGGACTAATGGCATAGCGATAAAACTGGATCGGAACGAGTGCCAGTTTACGCATCTGGACTGTCTACCCCTACAGTTTCGGTTTTGACTGCTGGTACTGGCGAACTGCGAGCCAGGCGTTTCCAGAGTTTGCCGAAATGCTGAATCAATTCGGGGTTTTCTACGTCACCCAAACCTTTGCGCGCGACGATAACAATGTCCCAACCGACCAGTGAATCCTGGTTCAGGCGAAACGATTCGCGCATCAGACGTTTGAGGCGATTGCGCTCGACGGAGAGCTTTACGCTCTTTTTCCCGATAACCAACCCGAGACGGGGGTGATCAAGATCGTTGTTGCGCGCAAGGAGCAGGAGATTTTTCCCCGGAACCTTGCCGGTAGGGGAGTCAAAGACTGCCTTGAAATGCCGGGGGGTAAGCAGACGCTTTTCCCGACTGAAGTCCTGACTCACCTCCAGTGCCGGATTATCAAACTGCCAGACGCGCACGACCTTTGGCGCGACGACGCGACAGGACGGCACGACCGTTCTTGGTAGCCATGCGAGCACGGAAACCGTGGGTACGAGCGCGTTTGATAGTGCTTGGTTGGAAAGTACGTTTCATTGTCGTGTTACCTGGTTCGTCCACAACGGGCCGGAATGGCCCCCGTTTTAAGAGACCGGGGATTCTAGAGAAAGCAAGCCTTCAGGTCAATTTCCAACCAGCGTTTCCTTATAAATAGATCTCCAGAGGTTTTGCGCTGAACGAACCGTCGGCAAATATAAAAATAAGAAAGGAAAGTATTTAAAGCTTTTCTGTAAAGCTTATAAAAGCTAGGTCCGCACCCATCTGTGGATAAGTCAATTCAGCCCTTGTTTTACCTGCTGTACAGAGAATGACAACTACAGTGGAAAACGGTGTTCAGCCTGTGCTGCGCTGTCGGATAACCTGTGTATGGAAGGTTGGCTTATCCACAGGCTGGTTATCCACCGAGTTTCGCCCCCACTTGTGCAATGACCTCAACCCCGGTTATCCACAGAGCTTATGCACAGACCACTGGTCGTCTTTTTTGCGTATAAATGGGCGATTCTTCTTGGTCGATGAACCACCTTCGTGTGGATAAGTCGGCGTCTGGTCGCTACAATGGCCGCTTGTTTTTGCCTCACCGGCTTTCAACTTAGGGGATATCCGTGTCAGTGGAACTTTGGCAGCAGTGCGTGGAGCTTCTGCGCGATGAGCTGCCTGCCCAACAATTCAACACTTGGATCCGTCCACTACAGGTCGAAGCCGAAGGCGACGAGTTGCGTGTGTATGCACCCAATCGTTTTGTTCTGGACTGGGTCAACGAAAAGTACCTGGGGCGTGTTCTCGAATTGCTCGATGAGCACGGCAATGGCATGGCGCCTGCGCTTTCCTTATTAATAGGCAGCAAACGCAGTTCGGCACCCCGTGCCGCGCCAAACGCTCCGCTGGCTGCCGCGGCTTCCCAGGCCCAGGCTGCTCAAGCGCCCGCCAGCCCGCCGCCGCCAGCACCTGCCGCGGCTTCGACCAAGCGTGCCACGCAAAAAGTGGTTGAGGTCAACGAGGAAGAACCTTCCCGTGACAGCTTCGATCCGATGGCCGGCGCCAGTTCGCAACAGGCTCCGGTTCGTGCCGAGCAACGTACCGTGCAGGTCGAAGGTGCGCTCAAGCACACCAGTTACCTGAACCGCACCTTTACCTTCGAGAATTTCGTTGAGGGTAAATCAAACCAGTTGGCGCGCGCCGCCGCCTGGCAGGTGGCAGACAACCCCAAGCACGGTTACAACCCGCTCTTCCTTTATGGGGGCGTCGGCCTGGGTAAAACCCACTTGATGCACGCTGTGGGTAACCATCTATTAAAGAAGAACCCGAATGCCAAGGTCGTGTACCTGCATTCCGAGCGTTTCGTGGCGGACATGGTCAAGGCCCTGCAACTGAACGCGATCAACGAGTTCAAGCGCTTCTACCGTTCGGTGGATGCCTTGCTGATCGATGACATTCAGTTCTTCGCCCGCAAGGAGCGTTCCCAGGAAGAGTTTTTCCACACCTTCAACGCCCTGCTCGAAGGTGGCCAGCAGGTCATTCTCACCAGTGACCGCTACCCGAAAGAAATCGAAGGCCTTGAAGAGCGCCTCAAATCCCGCTTTGGCTGGGGTCTGACCGTGGCGGTCGAGCCACCGGAGCTGGAAACCCGCGTGGCGATCCTGATGAAAAAGGCCGATCAGGCCAAAGTCGAACTGCCCCACGACGCCGCGTTCTTCATTGCCCAACGTATTCGCTCCAACGTCCGTGAGCTGGAAGGCGCGCTCAAACGCGTGATCGCCCACTCGCACTTCATGGGTCGCGATATCACCATCGAGCTGATTCGCGAATCCCTGAAGGACTTGTTGGCGTTGCAGGATAAACTGGTCTCTGTGGATAACATTCAGCGCACCGTCGCCGAGTACTACAAGATCAAGATCTCCGACTTGCTGTCCAAACGTCGTTCGCGTTCGGTCGCTCGTCCGCGTCAGGTCGCCATGGCGTTGTCCAAGGAACTGACCAACCACAGCCTGCCGGAAATCGGCGATGTGTTTGGCGGCCGCGACCATACGACGGTCTTGCACGCATGCCGCAAGATCAACGAACTTAAGGAATCCGACGCGGACATCCGCGAGGACTACAAGAACCTGCTGCGTACGCTGACCACTTGATGAACACCAGCGCAGCTAATTAAGGCAAGGGACTAGACCATGCATTTCACCATTCAACGCGAAGCCCTGTTGAAACCCCTGCAACTGGTCGCAGGCGTCGTTGAGCGCCGACAGACCTTGCCGGTGCTCTCCAACGTGCTGCTGGTTGTCGAAGGCCAGCAATTGTCGCTGACCGGTACCGACCTGGAAGTCGAGCTGGTCGGTCGTGTTCAACTCGAAGAGCCGGCGGATCCGGGTTCCATCACCGTGCCGGCGCGCAAGCTGATGGATATCTGCAAAAGCCTGCCGAACGATGCGCTGATCGATATCAAGGTCGATGAGCAGAAGCTCGTGGTCAAGGCCGGCCGTAGCCGCTTCACCCTGTCGACTCTGCCGGCCAACGATTTCCCTACCGTGGAAGAAGGCCCGGGTTCGCTGACCTGCAGCCTCGAGCAGAGCAAACTGCGTCGCCTGATCGAGCGCACCAGCTTCGCCATGGCCCAGCAGGACGTGCGTTACTACCTCAACGGCATGTTGCTGGAAGTTTCTGCTGGCGTGATCCGCGCCGTAGCCACCGACGGTCACCGTCTGGCCATGTGCTCGATGCAGGCCGATATCGGCCAGCCGGATCGTCACCAGGTCATCGTGCCGCGCAAAGGTATCCTCGAACTGGCACGCCTGCTCACCGAGCCGGACGGCAATGTCAGCATCGTGCTGGGTCAGCATCACATCCGCGCCACCACCGGTGAATTCACCTTCACCTCGAAGCTGGTCGACGGCAAATTCCCGGACTACGAGCGCGTTCTGCCGAAAGGCGGCGACAAGCTGGTTCTTGGCGATCGCCAGGCTCTGCGCGAAGCGTTCAGCCGTACCGCGATTCTGTCCAACGAGAAGTACCGTGGTATCCGTCTGCAACTGGCCAGCGGTCAGTTGAAGATCCAGGCGAACAACCCGGAGCAGGAAGAAGCGGAAGAAGAAGTGGGCGTTGAATACAACGGTGGTTCTCTGGAAATCGGCTTCAACGTGAGCTATCTGCTCGACGTACTGGGCGTGATGACCACCGAGCAGGTTCGTCTGATCCTGTCCGACTCCAACAGCAGCGCGCTGGTGCAGGAATCGGATAACGACGACTCGGCCTACGTTGTCATGCCGATGCGTCTGTAATCATGCTCAGCAGAAGCTAGATGTCCTTAAGTCGCGTCTCGGTCACCGCGGTGCGCAATCTGCACCCGGTGACCTTCTCCCCCTCCCCCCGCATCAATATTCTTTACGGCGCCAACGGCAGCGGCAAAACCAGTGTTCTGGAAGCCATCCATCTGCTGGGGCTTGCCCGCTCGTTCCGCAGCACCCGCCTGTTGCCAGTCATTCAATACGAACAGCTTGCCTGTACGGTATTTGGCCAGGTTGAACTGGCTGAGGGTGGACATAGTGCCTTGGGCATTTCCCGGGATCGCCAAGGCGAATTCCAGATCCGTATCGATGGGCAGAATGCGCGCAGTGCAGCGCAACTGGCAGAGATCCTGCCACTGCAACTGATCAACCCGGACAGTTTTAGATTGCTGGAAGGTGCGCCGAAGATTCGCCGACAGTTTCTCGACTGGGGTGTGTTCCACGTGGAACCGCGCTTCATGTCAACCTGGCAGCGCTTGCAGAAGGCCCTGCGCCAGAGAAACTCTTGGCTGCGGCATGGTACACTTGACGCCGTTTCACAAGCGGTTTGGGACAGGGAACTGTGCCAGGCCAGCGCTGAAATTGATGAATACCGCCGCGCTTATATCAAAGCCTTGAAACCAGTCTTTGAACAAACCTTGAGCGAACTGGTTGAGCTTGAAGGCTTGACGCTCAGCTATTACCGCGGCTGGGACAAGGACCGTGAACTGAGTGCTGTGCTCGCCGGGTCTCTTCAGCGAGACCAGCAAATGGGCCATACCCAGGCCGGGCCACAACGTGCTGATTTGCGTCTCAGACTGGGCGCGCACAACGCCGCGGACATCTTGTCCCGTGGCCAGCAGAAGTTGGTGGTTTGCGCATTACGGATTGCCCAAGGGCACCTGGTCAGCCAGGCTCGACGCGGTCAGTGTATTTATCTGGTGGATGACTTGCCGTCCGAACTGGACGAGCACCACCGTCGCGCGCTTTGCCGCTTGTTGGAAGACTTACGCTGCCAGGTATTTATCACCTGTGTAGATCACGAATTATTGAGGGAAGGCTGGCAGACGGAAACGCCAGTCGCTCTGTTCCACGTGGAACAGGGCCGTATCACCCAGACCCACGACCATCGGGAGTGAAGGCATTGAGCGAAGAAAATACGTACGACTCAACGAGCATTAAAGTGCTGAAAGGCCTGGATGCCGTACGCAAACGTCCCGGTATGTATATTGGTGATACCGACGATGGCAGCGGCCTGCACCACATGGTGTTCGAGGTGGTCGACAACTCGATCGACGAAGCGCTCGCCGGCTACTGCGACGACATCAGCATCATCATCCACCCGGATGAGTCCATCACCGTTCGCGACAACGGCCGTGGCATCCCGGTAGACGTACACAAAGAAGAAGGCGTTTCGGCAGCCGAGGTCATCATGACCGTGCTGCACGCCGGCGGTAAATTCGACGACAACTCCTACAAGGTTTCCGGTGGTCTGCACGGTGTGGGTGTGTCGGTAGTTAACGCCCTGTCGGAAGAGCTGGTCCTGACCGTTCGCCGTAGTGGCAAGATCTGGGAACAGACTTACGTCCACGGTGTTCCGCAAGAGCCGATGAAAATCGTTGGCGACAGCGAAACCACTGGTACGCAGATCCATTTCAAGGCTTCCAGCGAAACCTTCAAGAACATCCACTTCAGCTGGGACATCCTGGCCAAGCGGATTCGTGAACTGTCCTTCCTCAACTCCGGTGTCGGTATCGTCCTCAAGGACGAGCGCAGCGGCAAGGAAGAGCTGTTCAAATACGAAGGCGGCCTGCGTGCGTTCGTTGAATACCTGAACACCAACAAGACTCCGGTCAACCAGGTGTTCCACTTCAACATCCAGCGTGAAGACGGCATCGGCGTGGAAATCGCCCTGCAGTGGAACGACAGCTTCAACGAGAACCTGTTGTGCTTCACCAACAACATTCCGCAGCGCGACGGCGGTACTCACCTGGTAGGTTTCCGCTCCGCGCTTACGCGTAACCTGAACACCTACATCGAAGCCGAAGGCCTGGCGAAGAAGCACAAGGTCGCCACCACCGGTGACGACGCCCGTGAAGGCCTGACCGCGATCATTTCGGTGAAAGTGCCGGATCCGAAGTTCAGTTCCCAGACCAAAGACAAGCTGGTGTCTTCCGAAGTGAAGACCGCGGTCGAACAGGAAATGGGCAAGTACTTCTCCGACTTCCTGCTGGAAAACCCGAACGAAGCAAAGCTGGTCGTCGGCAAGATGATCGACGCGGCCCGTGCCCGTGAAGCGGCACGTAAAGCCCGCGAGATGACTCGTCGCAAAGGCGCGCTGGACATCGCTGGCCTGCCGGGCAAACTGGCCGATTGCCAGGAAAAGGACCCTGCCCTGTCCGAACTGTACCTCGTGGAAGGTGACTCCGCGGGCGGCTCTGCCAAGCAGGGACGTAACCGCAAGACCCAGGCGATTCTGCCCCTCAAGGGTAAAATCCTCAACGTCGAGAAGGCACGCTTCGACAAGATGATCTCTTCCCAGGAAGTGGGCACCTTGATCACCGCGCTGGGTTGCGGCATCGGTCGCGAAGAGTACAACATCGACAAGTTGCGCTATCACAACATCATCATCATGACCGATGCTGACGTCGACGGTTCGCACATCCGTACCCTGCTGCTGACCTTCTTCTTCCGTCAGTTGCCGGAGCTGATCGAGCGTGGCTACATCTACATTGCTCAGCCGCCGCTGTACAAAGTGAAGAAAGGCAAGCAAGAGCAATACATCAAAGACGACGACGCCATGGAAGAGTACATGACGCAGTCGGCCCTGGAAGATGCGAGCCTGCACCTGAACGAGGATGCACCGGGTATCTCCGGTGAAGCCCTTGAGCGTCTGGTCAATGACTTCCGTCTGGTGATGAAGACCCTCAAGCGTCTGTCGCGCCTGTATCCACAGGAACTGACCGAGCACTTCATCTACCTGCCGGCTGTCAGCATGGAGCAACTGTCCGATCACGTAGCGATGCAGGATTGGCTGGCCCAGTACGAAGTGCGTCTGCGCACCGTCGAGAAGTCGGGTCTGGTCTACAAGGCCAGCCTGCGCGAAGACCGCGAGCGTGGCGTGTGGCTGCCAGAGGTCGAACTGATCTCCCACGGCCTGTCCAACTACGTCACCTTCAACCGCGACTTCTTCGGCAGCAACGACTACAAGACCGTTGTTTCCCTGGGCGCTCAACTGAGCACTCTGCTCGACGATGGTGCGTACATCCAGCGTGGTGAACGCCGTAAGTCGGTCACCGAGTTCAAGGAAGCCCTGGACTGGCTGATGGCCGAAAGCACCAAGCGTCACACCATCCAGCGATACAAAGGTCTGGGCGAGATGAACCCGGATCAGCTGTGGGAAACCACCATGGACCCAAGCGTGCGCCGCATGCTGAAAGTGACTATCGAAGACGCCATTGGCGCGGACCAGATCTTCAACACCCTGATGGGTGATGCGGTCGAACCTCGTCGTGACTTCATCGAAAGCAATGCTCTGGCGGTGTCCAACCTGGACTTCTGATCCCGGTCGACGCCAGCGAAAAGGCCAATGCATCTGCATTGGCCTTTTTTTATTGCCCGCGTTTCACTCACTCGCCGGCGCCACGCTCTCCAATCGATACCCATACCCATAAATCGTCAGCAACTGCCAACCGCGATCCGCCGTCAGCCCAAGCTTGTGGCGCAGGCGATAGATGTGCGTATCGAGCGGTCGTGACGACGACATTTCTTCATGGGGCCAGAACCGTTCGTACAGGTAATCCCGCGACAGCGGCCGACCGAGGTTGCTGAACAGGCAATGCGCCAGGCGGTATTCGCGTTCGGTCATGACGATCGGTTTGCCGTCGCGAGTGACAGTCAGCTCGGCTTCGTCGAAAACCAGATCATTGAAGCTCAACCCCTCGGTAGCTGAGCGCTGCTGGCCATGTCGGCGCAGGACTGCGCCAACACGGGCCTTCAGTTCATTGGGGCGGAACGGTTTGCTGACGTAGTCATCGGCGCCGGCATTCAGGGCCTGAACGATATCGCTTTCGCTGTCGCGACTGGTGAGCATGATTACCGCAGGCGGCGCTTCCATGTGTTCGCGGGTCCATAGCAGCAATGACAAACCCGTGAGGTCGGGCAGTTGCCAGTCGAGGATCAGCAGGTCGAAGGTTTCCCGACGCAGTTGACGCTTCAGGTCTTCGGTTCGTTCGAAGCTGTGCAGCGACCACGGCTGCCCCCCGACTTCGGACATCTGTTGCAGGGTTTGTTCGACTCGGCGTAATTCGGCGGGCTCATCGTCCAGAATCGCAATGCGCATACACGGTGACTCCTTGTCACTTGGGCTGCTGTTTATCGACGATAGCGGCTCAATCGACACGGTGAAAGCGAGCGGCCCGCCGTTGGTCGCGGCGTCCGCTATGATTCTTTGAGTCGACGCCTCAGACCCAGGAACCATGAAACCATCCACTCCGCCCTGCCCTGTTGGCCATGTTTGACCAACGCCATGAAAGCCGGGAGCCAAGCCAGGTACAGCGATTGTTTCGGCAATTGGTGCGCGAGTGGTTGTGGATAAGTCTTGTGCTGTTGCCGCTGACGACACTGCTGTCCTACCGCGCGCAAGTTAACCTGGACGATGCATCCCCTGGCTTGAGCGCATTGCTTTCCCTTGCTCTGGTGTCGTGCGTACTCGGGCTGTTGCTGTGGCGTCCGCGCCTGGCGCTCTGGCTGACGCTCACGGGGATGGCGTGTGCGTTGCTGACCAGTGCCGGCTTCGCGGAGTTCAAGAGGTGGTGGTCACCGACGCCTGCAGTGTTGGGGATGCTGTTTGGTTATCTGATCTGGAACTGGCGGCGTCTCAGTGTGGTGCTGACCTATTTCGGTTGGGAATTGGCGCGGCTGGACAGCGAGCCGAAAGTGTTTCCGGAGCGCCGTCATGCCCAGTACTCCGGTGGCGACCGTTTGCAGAAACAAATCGTGGCGCTGGAACAAGCCATGAGCCTGACCCGCGATACCCACCGATTCATCGCCGATGGCCTGGAATACTTGCCGGTGGCCACGTTGATCAGCGATCCCCAGGGGCAGATTCTGCTCGGCAACCGCAAGGCCCGTGATCTGTTTGGTGGGGATCTGGTTGGCGATGATGTGCTGGAGCGACTCAAACAACTCGGTTATCCGGATATGAGCCGCAGGCCGGGTTCGCCTCTATCGACCCTGCCGCTGCTGGAGTTTCGCGACCTCAAGGAACGTAGCCTGCGTCTGGAGCGTGCCGGGCTATTGCCGGTAGATGGTGAGGTTCCGGTCGGCTGGCTATGGAACCTGACTGATTTGAGTGTTGAACGCGAGGCGGAGGAGCAGCGCGCTGTCCTGTTGCGGTTTCTGTCTCATGACCTGCGGGCGCCTCACTCGGCCATCCTCGCGTTGCTCGACGTTCACCGTCATCAAGTGGGCGGTGATTCGCTGCTCTTTGATCAAATCGAATTGCAGGTACGCCGGGCCCTGGAACTGACTGACGGTTTCGTTCAACTGGCGAGGGCCGAGTCCGAGGCTTACCAGTTTCAGCCGAGCCTGTTTACGATGCTGGTGCTGGATGTGTTCGATCAGGCGCTGCCCATCGCGCAGTTGAAACAGATCGAACTGGTTCATCAAGTGGAAGAGCAGGCACAGGAAAGTCTGGTACTGGCGGATCAGGCGCTGCTGACCCGGGCGTTGTTCAATCTGCTGGAAAATGCCATCAAGTACAGTGTTTCGGGTACTCGTATCCGTTTGCACGTCAGTCAACACGACAGCTGGCTGATCTGTGAGCTCATCGATCAGGGCAAAGGTATCGCCGCTGAGGAGTTACCCGAACTGTTTAGCCAATACCGGCGCTTTTCTTCCGCCCAGGGTATCGATGGCGTAGGGTTGGGATTGTCGATGGTCAAAGCCGTTGTGGATCGACACGGCGGGCGAATCGAGTGTCGGAGTGAGGTGGGTCGGGGCACGACATTCAGGCTGCAATTTCCGCTGTTTACGGAATGAAAGCGAGCGATCCGGATCGTTTGCCCAGGGCATAAAAAAACCGGCTATATCAGCCGGTTTCTTTACGTCCAAAAAAAACTTATGCACGCTTTTATGGTTTTTATCTCTCTGAGAAATATGTAAATAAATCATAAAGTTACGTGAAAATAACGACGGTTTTCAATGAAACGGTACACAGGTTATCCACAGAATCTCAGACAGTCACCTGATCGTTTGAAACCGGCGCTTGCGGAGTCGGTGGCAGCGAGCCCATTTCCCGTTGCATCTGCTCGTTCCACGCCTGGACCCGGTCGTTCAATTCAGCAATGGCTCGTGGTCCTGTGCCTTCGGCATACATCGGTGCGCCAATGATCACAGTGATGACACCCTGCTTCTTCGCCCAACCGGTTTTCGGCCAGAACTTGCCTGCGTTGTGCGCAATCGGAAGCACGGGCAATTCGGCATTGACCGCCAGTGCGCTGCCACCGCGCGAGAACTTTCCGATGGTGCCATAAGGAACGCGCGTGCCTTCGGGGAAGATCAGCACCCAGACATTGTCCTTGAGCAATTCATCGCCTTTCTGTGCCACATGCTTGAGCGCGGCTTTCGGGTTGTCGCGATCGATGGCGATCGGTCGCAGCATGGCCATGGCCCAACCGAAGAACGGCACATAGAGCAACTCACGTTTGAGCACCTGGCTCAGCGGTGAGAAGTAAGCAGAGAGAAAGAACGTCTCCCACGTGCTTTGGTGGTTCGACTGAATGACACAAGGCTGTTCAGGTACATTCTCGGCACCCTTCACTTCGTAGCGGATACCCAGAAACACTTTGCTCAGCCACAAGGCGCAGCGGCACCAATACACGTTGATGAAGCGATAACGTGCCTTGAAAGGCAGAAACGGCGCGATAAAAAAGCTCAGGCTGCACCACAGCAAGGAGCTGGTGCCCAGCAGCAGGTAAAAGAGGAAGGTTCTGATGGCCTGCAATATCGACATGGTGACGTTTACCGTTGCGGGAATTGCCCGTCCTATATAAAGCGCACTTCCCTTTCATCCCTGGTCAGGATCAATCGAAGCGCACACTCACTCAAGGGCATTTGTGGATAAGTTCTGCGGCAATCGCCGCCAGATCGTCAAAAATCAATGTGCCTACCGGAAGGGTCTTGCCCAAAGTCTTTTCGCCTTTCCCGGTCTTTACCAAAACTGGCTGTGAATCGACGGCTTTGGCGGCTTCCAGGTCACCAAGGCTGTCGCCGACGAACCAGAGATCGGTCAGCGACACGTTGTAATGAGCGGCGATGGTTTTCAACATCCCGGGTTTCGGCTTGCGGCAATCGCAGCCTTCGTCCGGCCCGTGGGGGCAGTAGACGATCAGGCCGACTTCGCCGCCCTGCTCCGCCACCAGCGCGCGCAAGCGCTCGTGCATGGCATCCAGGGTGGCGAGGTCGTAATAGCCACGAGCGATGCCCGACTGGTTGGTAGCGACCGCTACCGTCCAGCCGGCCTTGCTCAACTGCGCGATGGCTTCGATCGAGCCGGGGAGCGGAATCCACTCCTCCACCGACTTGATGTAAGCGTCGGAGTCGTAATTGATCACCCCGTCCCGATCGAGAATCAGCAGTTTCAACAGCAACTCCTCAGCCCAGCAGCGAAATGTCGGCAACGCCGAGGAACAACCCACGCAGACGCGCCAGCAATGCATAACGGTTGGCGCGGACTTTTGCGTCCTCCGCATTGACCATCACGGCTTCGAAGAACGCATCCACCGGCTCGCGCAGTGCAGCCAGACGTGCCAGGGATTCGCTGTACTGACGCGAGGCGGCCATTGGCTGCACAGCCTGGTCAGCCTGTTGGATCGCCGAGTACAGGGAGAACTCGTTGGCATTGTCGAAATACTTGGCTTCCACGACGGTAGGCACCGAGCCTTCGACCTTGCTCAGCAGGTTCGACACTCGCTTGTTCACGGCGGCCAGGGCAGCGGCTTCTGGCAGTTTGCGGAAGGCCTCTACCGCTTGCACGCGCTGGTCGAAGTCCAGGGCCGAGCCAGGCTTCAGGGCACGCACCGACAGGTAGGTGGCAACGTCGACACCTTCGTCTTCGTAACGGGCACGCAGACGGTCGAAGATGAACTCCAGCACCGAGTCATTGAGGCCGGCAGCCTTGACCTTGGCACCGAACGCATCCACGGCGAAGGCCACGGCGTCGGTCAGGTCCAGGTCCAGTTGTTTCTCGATCAGGATGCGCAACACACCCAGTGCGGCACGGCGCAGGGCATACGGGTCTTTGCTGCCGGTTGGCAGCATGCCGATGCCGAAGATACCGACGAGGGTATCGAGCTTGTCGGCGATGGCCACGGCCGCACCGGTCAGGGTGCTCGGCAGTTCAGCGCCAGCACCGCGCGGCATGTACTGCTCGTTCAGGGCCAGTGCGACATCTTCCGGCTCGCCGTCGTTGAGGGCGTAGTAGTAACCGGCGACACCTTGCATCTCCGGGAACTCGCCGACCATTTCGGTCGCCAGGTCGCACTTGGACAGCAAGCCTGCACGAGCGGCCCAGGAAGCGTTGCCACCGATTCGCGCAGCGATGTAGGCGGCCAGTTTGGAAACGCGCTCGGCCTTGTCATAGACGCTGCCGAGTTTTTCCTGGAACACCACGTTCTGCAGGCGCAGGTTGAAGTCTTCGAGCTTCTGCTTCTTGTCTTGCTTGAAGAAGAACTCGGCGTCGGTCAGGCGTGGGCGAACCACTTTCTCGTTACCGGCGATGATCTGCTGCGGGTCTTTGCTTTCGATGTTGGCCACGGTAATGAAACGTGGCAGCAACTTGCCGTCGGCGTCCAGCAGGCAGAAGTACTTCTGGTTGTCCTGCATGGTGGTGATCAGTGCTTCTTGCGGCACGTCGAGGAAGCGCTCCTCGAACGAGCACACCAGCGGTACTGGCCATTCGACCAGCGCAGTCACTTCATCGAGCAGGGCTGGCGGAACGATTGCCGTGCCTTCCTGGCGGGTGGCCAGTTCTTCGGTGCGCTTGCTGATGATCTCGCGACGCTCGTTGGCGTCGGCCAGCACGTAGGCGGCACGCAGGTCGGCCAGGTAGCTGGACGGCGAACCGATGCGCACGCTCTCCGGGTGATGGAAGCGGTGACCACGGGAATCGCGGCCGGCCTTCTGGGCGAGGATGGTGCAGTCGATGACCTGGTCACCGAGCAGCATCACCAGCCATTGGGTCGGACGAACGAATTCTTCCTTGCGCGCGCCCCAACGCATGCGTTTCGGGATCGGCAGGTCGTTCAGGGAATCTTCGACGATGGTCGGCAGCAGGCTCGAGGTCGGCTTGCCGGCGATGCTCTGGCTGTAGCGCAGTTTCGGGCCGCTCTGGTCGATTTCGCTCAGCTCGACGCCGCATTTCTTGGCAAAACCCAGGGCCGCCTGGGTCGGGTTGCCTTCGGCATCGAAGGCCGCCTGGAGTGGCGGGCCGTCGAGGTTGATGCTGCGATCCGGCTGCTGGGTGGCCAGTGCGGTGATCAGCACGGCCAGGCGGCGCGGGGCGGCGTAAACGGTTTTGGATTCGTAGTTCAGGCCGGCAGCTTGCAGGCCCTTGTCGATACCGGCGAGGAACGCCTCGGCCAGGGTGTTCAGGGCTTTGGGTGGCAGTTCTTCAGTGCCCAGTTCAACCAGAAAATCCAGAGCACTCATTGTGCAGCCTCCAGCTTGGCCAGTACTTCATCACGCAGGTCCGGGGTTGCCATCGGGAAGCCCAGCTTGGCGCGAGCCAGCAGGTAGGCTTGCGCAACGGAACGCGCCAGGGTGCGTACACGCAGGATGTATTGCTGACGCGCAGTCACCGAGATTGCCCGGCGCGCATCCAGCAGGTTGAAGGTGTGGGAAGCCTTCAACACCATTTCGTAGCTCGGCAACGGCAGCGGCTGGTCGAGTTCGATCAGACGCTTGGCTTCGCTTTCGTAGAAATCGAACAGTTCGAACAGCTTGTCGACGTTGGCGTGTTCGAAGTTGTAGGTCGACTGTTCCACTTCGTTCTGGTGGAACACGTCGCCGTAGGTCACTTTGCCGAACGGGCCGTCAGCCCAGACCAGGTCGTAGACCGAGTCCACGCCTTGCAGGTACATGGCCAGGCGCTCGAGACCGTAGGTGATCTCGCCGGTCACCGGGTAGCACTCGATGCCGCCCGCTTGCTGGAAATAGGTGAACTGGGTCACTTCCATGCCGTTGAGCCACACTTCCCAACCCAGACCCCAGGCGCCGAGGGTCGGCGATTCCCAGTTGTCTTCGACGAAGCGGATGTCGTGGACCAGCGGGTCCAGACCGACGTGCTTGAGGGAGCCCAGGTACAGTTCCTGGAAGTTGTCCGGGTTCGGCTTCAGGACGACCTGGAACTGGTAGTAGTGCTGCAGACGGTTCGGGTTTTCGCCGTAGCGGCCGTCAGTCGGACGGCGGCTTGGCTGCACGTAGGCGGCGTTCCAGGTTTCCGGGCCAATGGCGCGCAGGAATGTTGCAGTGTGGAAAGTGCCGGCGCCTACTTCCATATCGTAGGGCTGAAGTACCACGCAACCTTGCTCGGCCCAGTATTGCTGGAGGGCGAGGATCAAGTCTTGGAAGGTACGCACGGCTGGCGTAGGCTGGCTCACGAAATTCACCTGTTTCTTGGGCTGCGATTTAAAGAGCGGGAGTATACCCGATTCATGGCTGCGCACGCCCCCTGGAGCCTTATGCCACGCTGCTTTTGGTGTTCCGAAGATCCGCTGTACATGGCTTATCACGATCAGGAGTGGGGCACGCCGCTACGCGATGCGCAGGGATTGTTCGAGTTGCTTTTGCTCGAAGGGTTCCAGGCCGGGCTTTCCTGGATCACCGTGCTGCGCAAACGCGAGCATTATCGTCAGGTGATGTTCGGTTTTGATGTCCAGCGCGTGGCGCAGATGAGCGATGCCGAAATCGACGAGTTGATGCTCGATCCGGGCATCATCCGCAACCGCCTCAAGCTCAACGCGGCCCGGCGCAATGCCCAGGCCTGGCTGGCGCTGGAGGACCCGGTGGAATTTCTCTGGTCGTTCGTCGCAGGCAAGCCTGTGATCAATCATTTCAAGGATCGCAGCGAAGTCCCGGCCGTGACGCCGACCGCCGTGGAAATGAGCAAAGGCCTGAAAAAAGCCGGTTTCACGTTTGTCGGGCCGACCATTTGCTATGCGCTGATGCAGGCCTCGGGCATGGTCATGGATCACACCCGTGATTGCGACCGCTACGCGCAGCTGGCGAACGGCGGTTAGAATGGCCGCCTCGCGCACAGCACAAGATCAGGAGTGACCTGTGGATAAGTTGAAAGGCGCCTTGTTGGTAGGCGCTCTGCGGCTGTTTGCCCTGCTTCCGTGGAGGGCCGTGCAGGCCGTGGGCTCGGCGATTGGCTGGGTCATGTGGAAAACCCCGAACCGTTCCCGCGACGTGGTACGGATCAATCTGTCCAAGTGCTTTCCGGACATGGACCCTGCCGAGCGTGAACGCCTGGTGGGCCAGAGCCTGAAAGACATCGGCAAGTCCCTGACCGAAAGCGCCTGTGCCTGGATCTGGCCGGCCCAGCGCTCCATCGACCTGGTGCGCGAAGTCGAAGGCCTCGACATATTGAAGGACGCCCTCGCCTCCGGCAAAGGCGTGGTCGGCATCACCAGCCACCTGGGCAACTGGGAAGTGCTCAATCACTTCTATTGCAGCCAGTGCAAACCGATCATTTTTTACCGTCCGCCCAAATTGAAGGCGGTGGATGAATTGCTGCAAAAGCAGCGGGTGCAGTTGGGTAACAAGGTCGCTGCTTCCACCAAGGAAGGCATCCTCAGTGTCATCAAGGAAGTGCGCAAAGGTGGTGCAGTGGGCATTCCTGCTGACCCGGAACCGGCCGAATCCGCCGGGATCTTCGTGCCGTTCTTCGCCACTCAGGCGCTGACCAGCAAGTTCGTACCGAACATGCTGGCCGGCGGCAAAGCGGTCGGCGTGTTCCTTCACGCCCTGCGCCTGCCGGACGGTTCAGGCTACAAAGTGATCCTCGAAGCCGCGCCAGAGGCCATGTACAGCACCGATACGGCGGAGTCCTGTGCGGCCATGAGTAAAGTGGTCGAGCGTTATGTCGGGGCCTACCCGAGCCAGTACATGTGGAGCATGAAGCGCTTCAAGAAGCGTCCGCCGGGTGAAGAGCGTTGGTACTGACTGACTTGGCACACTCTGTGGATAACCTGTAGGAGCGAGCTTGCTCGCGATGGACGTTAACGATGATGTGGGCTGCCAGGTTGAACGCGGCGCCCTGGCATCCATCGCAAGCAAGCTCGCTCCTACACGTATCCACAGCCGTTCATCAAGGGCGCAGAAGATGTCCGAGCACAGCAAGTCATTTCGCATCAAGATCAGTCACGAAAGCTTCGGCGATTGCCTGGGCCAGACGCGCAACCTGTCGGCCACCGGCGTTTACGTCAAGCATCCGAAACTGTCGGCGCTGCCCCGGGGCGCGGTGGTCTACGGACAGGTGCAGGACTTGCCCACAGGCGCGCCACGGGTACGCATGGAAGTGGTGCTGGTCGATGCCGAGGGCATCGGTTTGCGTTATCTCTGATCAGTGCGCCTGACGCTCGAGCTTCTTCAGGAACACCGTCATTTCCTTCTCGGCCTGTTTGTCGCCATGGTCGCGAGCAGCCTCCAGGCCCTGCTCCCAGGCCTGCCGCGCGGCCGCAAAGTCCGCCAGCGCCAGATGGGCCTTGCCCAGTAGTTTCCATGCCGCCGAATACTTCGGATCGAATTCGACGCAGCGTTGAAAATGCTCCGCAGCCTTGGCGTTCTCCCCCAGATCCAGATAACCCTTGCCCAGGCCGAAGCGCAGCAAAGCGTTATCCACACCCTTGGCGAGCATTTTTTCCAGGGATTCGATCATGGGGATATTTCCGAATGGGTGTCGTTTTCAAAATCGCCTTCGCCGGCAAGCCGGCTCCTACAGGTCATGCGCATGCCATTGTAGGAGGTGGTTTGCCAGCCAAGGCGGTCCAAGGGGTCAGAAGAAGCTCAACCCCACATGGAACAACTTTTCCACATCGCGAATATGCTTTTTATCCACAAGGAACAAAATCACATGGTCGCCCGTTTCGATCACGGTGTCATCGTGGGCGATGATCACTTCTTCGTCGCGGATAATCGCACCGATGGTGGTGCCCGGCGGCAGGCCGATGTTCTCGATGGCCTTGCCGATCACCTTGCTCGATTTCGCATCGCCGTGGGCAATCGCCTCGATGGCCTCCGCTGCGCCTCGGCGCAGTGAGTGCACGCTGACGATGTCACCCCGGCGCACGTGGGCCAGCAAGGTGCCGATGGTCGCCAGTTGCGGGCTGATGGCGATGTCGATGTCGCCACCCTGGATCAAATCGACATAGGCCGGGTTGTTGATGATGGTCATCACCTTCTTCGCACCCAGGCGCTTGGCCAGCAGCGACGACATGATGTTGGCTTCATCGTCGTTGGTCAGGGCGAGGAACAGATCTGCGTCGGCGATGTTCTCCTCCAGCAGCAGGTCACGGTCCGAGGCGCTGCCCTGCAACACCACGGTGCTGTCGAGGTGGTCAGAGAGATGGCGGCAGCGTGCCGGGTTCATCTCGATGACTTTTACCTGATAACGGCTTTCGATGGCCTCGGCCAAACGCTCGCCGATCTGCCCGCCACCGGCGATGACGATGCGTTTATAGGTTTCGTCGAGACGGCGCATTTCGCTCATGACCGCGCGAATGTTCGCTTTGGCAGCAATGAAAAATACTTCGTCGTCGGCCTCGATCACCGTGTCGCCCTGGGGCAGGATCGGCCGGTCACGACGGAAAATCGCCGCAACGCGGGTCTCCACGTTCGGCATGTGTTCACGCAACTGCCGCAGTTGCTGACCCACCAGTGGCCCGCCGTAGTACGCCCGCACCGCCACCAGTTGCGCCTTGCCTTCGGCGAAGTCGATCACCTGCAAGGCGCCCGGATGCTGGATCAGGCGCTTGATGTAGTTGGTGACCACTTGTTCCGGGCTGATCAGCACGTCCACCGGAATCGCTTCGTTCTGGAACAACTGCTCTTCGCGGGTCAGGTACGCGGCTTCGCGAACCCGGGCGATCTTGGTCGGGGTGTGGAACAAGGTGTGGGCGACCTGGCAGGCGACCATGTTGGTTTCATCGCTGTTGGTCACGGCGACCAGCATGTCGGCGTCATCGGCCCCGGCCTGGCGCAACACGGTCGGGAATGAGCCGCGACCTTGTACGGTGCGGATGTCCAGGCGGTCGCCAAGGTCGCGCAGGCGTTCGCCATCGGTGTCGACCACAGTAATATCGTTGGCTTCACTGGCCAGGTGTTCCGCCAGCGAACCGCCGACCTGCCCTGCACCCAGGATGATGATTTTCATCCAGTCACTCCATTGAATCCATTTAACCGCGCGCAGCGGCGATCTTGATCAGCTTGGCGTAGTAGAACCCGTCGTGGCCGCCTTCCTGGGCCAGCAACTGGCGACCATGGGGCTGCTTGATACCAGCCGCCGTGGCAAGGTCCAGTTCACGGGCACCCGGCGTGCGGGCGAGGAAGGCTTCGATGACTTCGGTGTTCTCGGTCGGCAGCGTGGAACAGGTGGCGTACAGCAGAATGCCGCCAACCTCCAACGTGCTCCACATGGCGTCGAGCAACTCGCCTTGCAGCAGCGCCAGTGCGGCGATGTCGTCGGGTTGGCGGGTCAGCTTGATGTCCGGGTGACGACGAATCACGCCGGTGGCCGAACAGGGTGCGTCCAGCAGGATGCGCTGGAACGGCTTGCCGTCCCACCACGTCTGAGTGTCGCGACCGTCGGCGGCAATCAGTTCGGCGCTCAGTTTCAGGCGTTCGAGGTTTTCCCGCACCCGCACCAGGCGCTTGGCTTCCAGGTCCACCGCCACGACGCCGGCCAGCTTTGGCTCGGCTTCGAGAATATGGCAGGTCTTGCCACCCGGTGCGCAGCAGGCGTCCAGCACCCGCTGGCCCGGTGCCAGATCCAGCAGATCAGCGGCCAGTTGCGCGGCTTCGTCCTGCACGCTGATCCAGCCTTCGGCGAAACCCGGCAGGCTGCGCACATCGGTGGCCGCTTCGAGCATGATGCCATCTCGGCTGTAGACGCACGGCGTGGCGGCGATACCCGCGTCAGTCAGCAATCCGAGGTAGGCATC
This sequence comes from Pseudomonas sp. GM55, assembly GCF_000282395.1. Lineage (NCBI taxonomy): Bacteria > Pseudomonadati > Pseudomonadota > Gammaproteobacteria > Pseudomonadales > Pseudomonadaceae > Pseudomonas > Pseudomonas sp. GM55. The sequence goes on from NZ_AKJJ01000047.1 coordinate 159,550, forward strand.
CCGGGTGTGATGGCGACGGTTGACCCGCAGAATCATTGGCGGATGCGCGTTGTTGGCGGCGCAAATGGCTTCCCACTGTTCTGGCCAGAATGCCTTCAGGGATTTTTGCAGCCAACGCGGGTGGGCAGTGCGCACCACCGGATCGCGTTCCAGTTCGGCGAAAATCGTTTCGCTTTCGCGCTGAGCGTTACGCAGAACAGCGTTGAGCAAGGCCTTGGCCCAAGGCTTTTTCAGCTTGTCGGCGCAACCGACAGTTTCACCGATGGCGGCATGGGCCGGCACACGGGTGTAGAGCAGTTGATAGAGACCGACCAGCAACAGCGCCTCGACATCGGCGTCAGCGGCCTTGAACGGCTTCTGCAACAGTTTGTCCGCCAGCGCCGACAAACGCGGCTGCCAGCGTGCGGTGCCGAACGCCAGGTCCTGGGTGAAGCCGCGATCACGGTCCTCGACCTTGTCCAGTTGCGTGGGCAGCGAACTGTTGAGCGATGCTTTTCCGTTCAGGACAGCGGCGAGTGCCTTGGCGGCGGCCAGACGCGGATTCATTGAGCGTCCGCCGCTTGGCCGAGGACGGTGCCGATGGCAAATTTCTCACGGCGGCTGTTGAACAGGTCGCTGAAGTTCAGCGCCTTGCCGCCAGGCAATTGCAGGCGGGTCAGGCACAAGGCCTGTTCCCCGCAGGCGACGGTCAGACCGTCCTTGCTGGCGCCGAGGATTTCACCCGGGGTGCCTTTGCCTTCGGCGAGGTTCGCGGCCAGCACTTTCAGGGCTTCGTCATTCAAGGTGCTGTGGGTGATCGGCCACGGGTTGAAGGCGCGGACCAGGCGTTCCAGCTCAACCGCCGGGCGAGTCCAGTCGATGCGTGCTTCGTCCTTGTTCAATTTGTGCGCATAGGTGGCCAGGCTGTCGTCCTGGATTTCGCCCTCCAGGGTTCCGGCGGCGAGGCCGGCAATTGCCTGGACCACGGCCGGCGGGCCCATTTCGGCGAGCCGATCATGCAGGCTGCCGCCAGTGTCTTCGGCGCTGATCGGGGTGATGACCTTGAGCAGCATCGGCCCGGTGTCGAGGCCGGCTTCCATGCGCATCACGGTCACGCCGCTTTCGGCGTCCCCCGCTTCCACGGCGCGCTGGATCGGCGCCGCACCACGCCAGCGTGGCAGCAGCGAGGCGTGGCTGTTGATACAACCCAGGTGCGGAATATCCAGCACTACCTGCGGCAGGATCAGGCCGTAGGCGACCACCACCATCAAGTCCGGTTTCAGCGCAGCCAGTTCCGCTTGTGCGTCTGCGTTGCGCAGGGTCGGCGGCTGCAACACCGGGATGTTGTTTTCCAGCGCCAGCTGCTTGACCGGGCTCGGCATCAGTTTTTGCCCGCGGCCGGCCGGACGATCCGGTTGGGTGTAGACCGCGACGATCTCGTAAGGGCTGCTCAGCAGGGCCTTGAGGTGTTCGGCGGCGAATTCCGGGGTGCCGGCAAAGACAATGCGCAGTGGCTCAGTCATGGGTGACGTCTCTTGAAAAGAAAAAGGCTTGCCGCAGCAAGCCTTTGAAGATGGGCATCAGGCGTTCTGGCGATGAAGCTTTTCCAGTTTCTTCTTGATGCGGTCGCGTTTGAGCGTGGACAGGTAATCGACGAACAATTTGCCGTTGAGGTGGTCGCATTCGTGCTGGATGCACACGGCGAGCAAATCTTCGGCGATCAGTTCGTAAGGCTGGCCGTCGCGGTCCAGCGCCTTGACCTTGACCCGTTGCGGGCGATCGACGTTTTCGTAGAAGCCCGGCACCGACAGGCAGCCTTCCTGATACTGGCCCATCTCGTCGGTCAGCGTTTCGAGTTTGGGGTTGATGAACACTCGAGGCTCGGTGCGGTCTTCGGAGAGGTCCATCACGACGATACGTTTGTGCACGTTGACCTGGGTCGCGGCGAGGCCGATGCCAGGCGCTTCATACATTGTTTCAAACATGTCGTCGACCAACTGACGCACTTCGTCGTCCACTACGGCCACTGGTTTGGCGATAGTGCGCAGACGCGGATCAGGGAACTCGAGGATGTTTAAAATGGCCATAAGCTTGATTAGTGCACGTGTGAAGTAAGGTCGGGTCGATGGCCTGGCGGGTCCGAAGAAATGCAGGCTACCGTTGTAAAACGTAGCTCCCTTCTTTTGACAAGCAAGTTTTGACAAGCAAGCCGGGAGCGAGCCACCGAGGGCTCTGGCGTTTCACGCGAACGCATATAATAAAGGGATTCACCGCATGAGGAAATCACTACTCGCCCTGCTGCTCCTGGCTTCGGCAGGTTGGGCACACGGGCAAGTGCAACTTCGGGAAGATATTCCCACCATAAAGCTGTCGCCACAGGTGCGCAGCAGCCCGGTGACCGAGGCTATCCCCAGCATTGCGCTGAAATCGATCAACAGTTTTCTGCTGAGCAACCGCATCGTCGACAAGGCCGAGGATTTCGAAACGGCGCCCTACATTGTCGCCGGCGATGCCGAGCGCGTGCTCAGCGGCACCGGTGACCGGATCTTTGCCCGCGGCCATTTCGACCCGGCGCAACCGGTGTACGGCATCTTCCGCCAAGGCAAGGTCTACACCGATCCGCAGAGCAAGGAGTTCCTGGGGATCAACGCCGACGACATCGGCGGCGGCGAGGTCGTGGCCACCGAAGGCGACGTCGCCACCCTGGTGTTGCAACGCACGACCCAGGAAGTCCGCCTCGGCGACCGCCTGTTCAGCGGCGAAGAACGCTCGATCAATTCGACTTTCATGCCCAGCGCGCCGGGCACCGAGGTCAACGGCTTGATCATCGATGTGCCGCGTGGGGTGACGCAGATCGGCGCACTGGACGTGGTCACGCTGAACAAGGGGCAGCGCGATGGACTGGTCGAAGGCAATGTCCTGGCGGTGATGAAAACCGGCGAAACCGTGCGGGACCGGATCACCGGCCAGCCGTTGAAGATTCCCGATGAGCGCGCAGGTCTGCTGATGGTTTTCCGTACTTACGACAAGCTCAGTTATGGGCTGGTGCTCAGCGCCTCACGCTCGTTGTCGGTGATGGACAAGGTGCGAAATCCCTAAGCTAGCCTCACAAGTTACCAACAGAGTTATCCACAGCTTATTCCCGTTTGTACGGATGCTCATAGCGATCAAGGATGATCCATGTCGATGTCTACTGTTACACCGGTTTCCCCCGCGGAACTTGAAGCTCGATTACGTCTGCACCGTTTGCCGGAACTCGGTGCTGCGCGCTTCAAGAAGTTGCTCGAAGCTTTCGGCTCGGCATCCAAAGCGCTTAGTGCGCCCGCCAGTGCCTGGCGCGCGCTGGGTTTGCCACTGGCCTGTTCCGAGGCCAGACGAAGCACTGAAACTCGTGACGGTGCCAGCCATGCATTGGCCTGGTTAGAGCGTCCGGCCCAGCATTTGCTGATGTGGGACCAACCGGACTACCCGGCACTGCTGGCACAAATCAGCGATGCACCACCGCTGTTATTTGTCGCGGGCAACCCAGGCATTCTGGAAAAACCACAACTGGCGATGGTCGGCAGTCGTCGCGCGTCCCGGCCGGGGATGGACACCGCTGCCGCGTTTTCCCGCAGCCTGGCCGGTGCCGGTTTTGTCATTACCAGCGGTCTGGCCCTGGGTATTGACGCCGCTGCACACCAGGCTGCGCTGGACGTCGGCGGGCAAACGGTCGGTGTGCTCGGTACGGGGCTCGAGAAGTTTTATCCACAGCGAAACCGACGCCTGGCGGACGCCATGATCGCTTCGGGCAGCGCAGTGCTTTCGGAGTTTCCGCTGGATGCAGGCCCCAGTGCCGGCAACTTCCCTCGGCGCAACCGGATCATCAGTGGTTTGTCACTCGGGGTGCTGGTGGTCGAAGCCAGTGTCGCCAGCGGTTCACTGATCACCGCGAGGCTGGCAGCGGAACAGGGGCGCGAAGTGTTTGCGATGCCCGGGTCGATCCATCATCCCGGCGCCCGCGGCTGCCATCAGTTGATCCGTGACGGTGCGGTGCTGGTGGAAACCATCGAACATATCCTCGAAGCCTTGCGCGGCTGGCAACGACTGTCGTTATCCACAGAAACCTGCACCACTGCATCGAGTCACCCACTGTTGAAGCTGTTGCATGCTGCGCCTCACACCAGTGAAGCGCTGGCCGACGCAAGCGGCTGGGCTTTGCCGAAAGTGCTGGTGGCGTTGACAGAACTGGAAATGGACGGTCGCGCCGTTTGCGAAAGCGGGCGCTGGTTTGCGCGGGTGAGCTAGGTTTTATAAACAAGATCGGTAAACTGCACGGAGCCTTATTCTGGAGTGTTTTTCATGGTCAACAGTTGGCGTGTGCAACAAGCCGCGCAAGCAATTCGCGCCGGGGCGGTGATTGCCTACCCAACCGAAGCAGTCTGGGGCCTGGGTTGCGACCCGTGGGACGAGGAAGCGGTGGAACGTCTGCTGCTGATCAAGGGCCGATCTGTGGATAAGGGGCTGATCCTGGTCGCCGACAACATCCGTCAGTTCGATTTCCTCTTCGAAGACTTCCCCGAATTGTGGATGGACCGCATGGCCAGTACCTGGCCGGGGCCAAACACCTGGCTGGTGCCGCACCAGAACCTGCTGCCGCAGTGGATTACCGGCGTGCATGAAACCGTGGCGCTGCGGGTCAGCGATCACCCGCTGGTGCGGGACTTGTGCGCGCTGGTCGGGCCGCTGGTGTCGACGTCGGCCAACCCGCAGGGGCGCCCGGCGGCACGTACGCGGATTCGCGTCGAGCAGTATTTCCGTGGTCAGGTGGATCTGGTCCTGGGCGGAAACCTGGGCGGGCGCAAGAACCCGAGCGTGATTCGCGATCTGGCGACCGGCAGGGTTGTGCGTCCGGACTGATGCCGAGGCGACCCCAATCGCGGGCAAGCCCGCTCCCACAGGTTTGGTGGTGAACACAATTATTGTGAACAGCAGAAATCACTGTGGGAGCGGCGGTGCGGCGATCCGACTTGCCCGCGATGAGGTCCGAACAGGCGCTGAGTGTTAAGGCAACAACACCACCGAACCGGTCGTGCGCCGCGCCGACAACTCGGTCTGCGCCTTCGCCGCGTCAGCCAGTGGATAACGCTGGCTGATGTCCACGGTCAACTTGCCGCTGATGATCATCTCGAACAACTCGTCGGCCATGCGTTGCAGGTTCTCGGCGTTGTTCGCATAAGTGCCGAGGGTTGGCCGGGTCACGTACAGCGAGCCTTTCCCCGCCAGGATCCCCAGGTTCACGCCGTCGACCGCGCCGGACGCATTGCCGAAACTTACCACCAGCCCACGCGGCGCGACGCTGTCGAGTGAAGTCAGCCAGGTGTCCTTGCCAACGCCGTCGTACACCACCGGGACTTTTTTGCCGTCGGTCAATTCCAGCACGCGCTGGGCGACGTTTTCATGGCTGTAGTCGATGGTTGCCCAGGCACCGTTGGCTTTGGCCAGTGCGGCTTTCTCCGCCGAGCTGACCGTACCGATCAGTTTCACGCCCAGGGCCCTGGCCCATTGGCAAGCCAGGGAGCCGACACCGCCGGCCGCGGCGTGGAACAGGATGGTTTCGCCACCCTTGAGTTCATAAGTCTGACGTAGCAGGTACTGCACGGTCAGGCCCTTGAGCATCACTCCGGCTGCCTGTTCGAAGCTGATGGCGTCCGGCAGTTTCACCAGATTGGCCTCGGGCAAGACGTGAACATCACTGTAGGCGCCCAGAGGGCCGCTGCCATAGGCCACGCGATCGCCGATCCTGAAGCGGGTCACGTCGCTGCCCACTGCCTCGACCACGCCCGCCCCCTCTGAGCCGACACCCGATGGCAGGGATGGCGGCGGGTACAAACCGCTGCGGTAATAGGTGTCGATGAAGTTCAGGCCGATGGCCTTGTTGGTCACGCGCACTTCCTTCGGACCTGGCTCGGCGGGTTGGTAATCCACATACTCGAGCACTTCGGGGCCGCCATGGGCGCGGAACTGGATACGCTTTGCCATCAGAACTCTCCATAGGTCGTTTTACCAAGCGCCCTATCGGACTCCTAAGCTTGATCTTCGTCAACTGCGGCGGGTCGACTTGCGATGGTATGCTACGGGCCCATTTGCGCAGGCTGAGCTCCCATGGAGCGCCGCGTAGTATTGCCCGATTCAAGGTGATGACATGACGACCCGCACCGAGGCCGTAAAAGCCTACCTGCTCGACCTGCAAGACCGAATTTGCGCCGCCCTGGAAGCCGAAGACGGTGGCACGCAATTCGTCGAAGACGCCTGGACCCGGCCGGCCGGCGGCGGCGGTCGCACCCGCGTGATCGAAAACGGCGCAGTGATTGAAAAGGGAGGCGTCAACTTTTCCCACGTCTTTGGCAGTGGTCTGCCACCCTCGGCCAGCGCTCATCGTCCGGAGCTGGCCGGCCGTGGCTTCGAAGCCCTCGGCGTGTCGCTGGTGATTCACCCGCACAATCCGCATGTGCCGACCTCCCACGCCAACGTGCGCTTTTTCATCGCTGAAAAGGAAGGAGAAGAAGCGGTCTGGTGGTTTGGCGGCGGCTTCGACCTGACCCCGTATTACGGCAACGAAGAAGACTGCATCCACTGGCACCGCGTCGCCGAGCAGGCCTGTGCGCCGTTCGGCCCGGACGTCTACCCGCGTTACAAAGCCTGGTGCGACAGCTACTTCCACATCAAGCATCGTCACGAGCCACGTGGCATCGGCGGGCTGTTTTTCGATGATCTGAACGAGTGGGACTTCGACACCAGCTTCGCCTTCATGCGCGCCATCGGCGACGCATACATCGACGCCTATCTGCCGATCGTGCAGCGCCGCAAGAACGATGCGTTCACCGCCAAACAGCGTGAGTTCCAGGAGTTCCGCCGTGGCCGCTACGTTGAGTTCAACCTGGTCTATGACCGTGGCACGTTGTTCGGCCTGCAGTCAGGTGGTCGCACCGAATCGATTTTGATGTCCCTGCCGCCGCAAGTGCGCTGGGGTTACGACTGGAAGGCCGAGCCTGGCAGCGAAGAAGCGCGCCTGACCGAGTATTTTCTGCAAGACCGCGATTGGTTGGCCGAAGCCTGAACGAGGAAACCTGATGGACCGTTATGTCGTATTCGGTAACCCGATTGGCCACAGCAAGTCGCCGCTGATCCATCGCCTGTTCGCCGAGCAGACCGGGCAAAAGCTGGACTACAACACGCTGTTGGCGCCACTCGACGACTTTTCCACTTGTGCCCGGACTTTTTTCCTCGAAGGGCGCGGCGCCAATGTGACGGTGCCGTTCAAGGAAGAAGCCTATCGATTGGCGAACAGCCTGACGGCACGGGCGCAGCGTGCCGGCGCGGTCAATACCTTGAGCAAACTGGCCGATGGCAGTCTGCTGGGCGACAACACCGACGGCGCCGGGCTGGTGCGGGACCTGACGGTCAACGCCGGGTTCAGCCTCAAGGGCAAACGCATCCTGTTGCTCGGTGCTGGCGGCGCGGTGCGTGGCGCCCTGGAGCCGCTGCTGGCCGAGCAACCGGCATCGGTGATCATCGCCAACCGCACGCTGGACAAGGCCGAGTTGCTGGCGGAGCTGTTCGGCGATCTGGGGCCGGTCTCGGCCAGCGGTTACGACTGGTTGCAGGAGTCGGTGGACCTGATCATCAATGCGACCTCCGCGAGCCTGACAGGTGATGTGCCGCCGATAGCGCCCAGCCTGATCGAACCCGGCAAAACGGTGTGCTACGACATGATGTACGGCAAGGAGCCGACCTCGTTCTGCCGCTGGGCCAGCGAACACGGGGCTGCGGTGGCGATGGATGGCTTGGGGATGCTGGCCGAGCAAGCGGCGGAAGCGTTCTTCCTGTGGCGCGGAGTGCGCCCGGATACGACGCCGGTCTTGGCCGAGCTTCGCCGGCAGTTGGCCCTGTAATTTTCTGTAGGAGCTGGCTTGCCAGCGATATGGGCAACGCGGAGCACCAGACTCACCGCGTCATCGTTAATCGCCGGCAAGCCGGCTCCTACAGGGCGCCGTGCATTAATCCTCAAACCGGATCGGGCATTTCTCCGCCCCTTCCAGCTTCCTCAGCTCTTCAACCACCTGCGGCCGGGCCCGGCGCAAGGTCAGGCTGCGGTCCTGGCGAAGCAGGCGCCGCGCTTCCTGATGCAGCATTTCCACCCCTGAATAGTCGATGAAGTTGATCTGCTGCGCCTCGATCACCACGCGTGTGCCGTGCATGCGTTGCAGGCGTACTTGCAGGTAATGGCTGGCACCGAAAAAGATCGAGCCCCCTACCCGCAGAATGTCTTCCTCGCCATCTCGCACATGCTGCACCCGTGGTTGCGATGTGCGTTTGAGGTAGAAAAAAAGCGAGGCCAACACGCCGGCGTAGATCGCTGTCTGCAACTCCAGCAGCAGCGTAGCGACACAGGTTAGCGCCATCACCACAAATTCGGCGCGGCTGACCCGCAACAACGCACGAATGCCACGATGGTCCACCAGTCCCCAGGCGATCAACAGAATGCTGCCGGCCATAGCCGGAATCGGGATGTGCGCGATCAGGCTCGCGCCGAAGATCGCAAACAGCGCCACCCACAATGCCGAAAAAATCCCCGCGAGTGGCGAACAGGCCCCCGCTTCATAGCTCAGGCCTGAGCGAGTGAAGGAGCCGGCCGACAGCGATCCGGAAAAAAACGCCCCGACGATATTCGACAAACCCTGGGCACGAACTTCCTGATTCGCGTCCAGTAATTGCTGCGAACGTGCCGAGATCGAGCGGGCAATCGACAGGCTGGTCACCAGCCCGAGCATACCGACCGCCACCGCGCTGGGTAGCAGCCGCAGGATCAGATCGAGGTCCAGCGGCAACGGACTGAAAGGCGGCAGCTTGCCGGTAAAGGCGCTGACAAGTTGCACATGGCCGAACATTGATGGCCAGAGCCAAACCAGCAAGCCACCGAGAATCAGGGTGATTAAGAGCGTCGGCCAGCGTGGCAACCACAGCTTGAGGATCACGCCCACCACCACGGTCGCCGAGCCCAGCGCCAGCGAAGGTTTGTCCATTTCGCCGAGATGGCGCAACAACGTGATGAAACTATCCAGCGCGGTGGCCTGGCTGGGCAAGTCCAGCCCCAGCAGGTTAGGCAATTGACCGATGGCAATCACCACGGCGGCACCCAGGGTGAAGCCGAGTACCACCGAGTGCGAGACGAAATTCACCAGCGCGCCAAACCGCAGCAAACCCAGCAGCCACTGAAAGATGCCGGCAAGAAACGTCAGTAACAGGATCAGCGTGACGTAGTCCTGCGACACAGGAACGGCCAGAGGACTGACGCTGGCGTACAGGACAATCGAGATCGCCGCCGTAGGACCGCAGATCAAATGCCAGGACGAACCCCACAGGCAGGCGATCAGCACTGGGATGATCGCCGCGTACAAGCCGTACTCCGGTGGGAGGCCGGCAATCAGTGCGTAGGCAATGGATTGCGGCAACGCGAGAATCGCACCGCTGAGGCCGACGATCAGGTCGCGACCGACACTGGCGCGGGTTTGCCGGGGCAACCAGGTAAGGAAGGGGAAGAGTGAATGGCGGCTTGGCAGGGCCATGGGGCCTCTCGGTGAATAAACGGCGAAAATGTCAGGGTGGTGGGTCAGAAACAGTTGTGCAAGAGCGACCATCGAATCGCGGGCAAGTCGGATCGCCGCACCGCCGCTCCCACAGGTTTTCGGAGATCCTTGTGGGAGCGGCGGTGCGGCGATCCGACTTGCCCGCGATGGCGTCCTTGAACCTTACAACTTGGCTTTGACCGCCGGCAATGCATCTTGCCCATCTACGGTCTTCACCCCCTCGAGCCACTTATCCAGCACCGCCGGATTGGCCTTGATCCACGCCTTCGCCGCGTCGGCATTGCTGACCTTGTTGTTCACCACCTCGGCCATGATGCTGTTCTCCATGTCCTGGGTGAAGCTCAGGTTGGTCAGCAGTTTGCCGACGTTCGGGCAGGCCTGTGCATAACCTTTGCGGGTCAGGGTGTGGACGCTGCCGGTGTCACCGAAGTATTTCTCGCCGCCCTTGAGGTAATGCATTTTCAGTTGCACGTTCATCGGGTGCGGGGTCCAACCGAGGAAGGTCACGAATTTCTGTTTTTTCACCGCGCGGGACACTTCCGCCAGCATTGCCTGCTCGCTGGACTCGACCAGTTTCCACTGGCCCATGTCGAAATCGTTTTTCTTGATGATCTCTTGCAGCGAGATGTTCGCCGGTGCGCCGGAGCCGATGCCGTAGATCTTGCGGTCGAACTTGTCGGCGTATTTGTTCAGGTCGGCAAAGTCATGCACACCCGCGTCCCATACGTAGTCCGGAACGGCGAGGGTGAACTCGGTGCCGTCGAGGTTCTTCGCCAATTGCGTGACATCACCGCTGGCGACGAATTTGTCATAGAAGCCCTGCTGCGCCGGCATCCAGTTACCCAGGAATACATCGACCTGGCCATCTTTGAGCCCGCCAAAAGTAATCGGCACCGCAAGGGTGTCGACCTTGGCCTTGTAGCCCATGCCGTCCAGCAGAAACCCGGTGATGGCATTGGTTGCGGCGATGTCGCTCCAGCCCGGATCGGCCATTTTCACCGTTTCGCAACTCTGATCGGCAAACGCCGATGCACTGCCCAGCGCCAGGAGCCCGACCGTCAGTACTGTGGATAACTTTTGCATGGACTTCCCCTTAACATTATTGATTTTGGCAGGGTTGTGGATAACGTGCTTTACGTTCCAGATCGTCGAGGTCGATGTGGTTACGCATGTATTGCTGACTGGCGTCCACCATTGGCTGGTGATCCCAGCTCTTCAGCTTGCCGAGGGTCAGCGCCTCGGCCACGAAACGCCGGCGCCTCTGGCTGGCAAGCACCTGCTGGTGAATCGCCGGAATATTCCATCTGGCCCGCGCTTCGGCGAGAAAGTCGTCGAACAACTGGCGATGTTGCGGCGAATGGCTGAGTTCTTCCCGTTCGTGAGGATCATTGTGTACGTCGAAGAGCAGGCAAGGGTCGTCTTCGCTGTAGATGAATTTGTAGGCGCCTCGGCGGATCATCATCAGCGGGCTGATGGTGCCTTCAGCCATGTATTCGCCGAACACCTCGTCGTGACCGCCCTGCCCTTGCAGGTGCGGGACCAGCGAACGGCCATCCAGCGGCAAGCCCGGTTCCAGCGAGCCACCGGCCAGTTCGACGAACGTCGGTAGCAGGTCGGCGGTCGAAACGCTGGCGCTGACCCTACCGGCACCGAATTGCCCCGGTGCGCTGATCAACAAGGGAACCCGTGCGGCCATTTCGAACCAGTGCATTTTGTACCAGAGCCCGCGCTCGCCGAGCATGTCGCCGTGGTCACCGGAAAACACGATGATGGTGTCATCGATCAGCCCGGTATCTTCGAGGGTTTGCAGGAGTTTGCCGACGTTGCTGTCGATATAGCTGCACGCGCCGAAATAGGCGCGGCGGGCGTCGCGTATCTTGTCCACAGGCAGAGGCTTGTCCCACAGGTCATAGACCTTGAGCAAACGTTGCGAGTGCGGATCGAGATCGTACTGCTCCGGCGTCGCAGGCAACGGGATGTCAGCGTCGTCGTACAGATCCCAGAAGGCTTTGGGAATCGTGTACGGGTCGTGCGGGTGAGTCATCGAAACGGTCAGGCAGAACGGCTGGTCGCCATCTTCGCGGATATGGTCGAACAGGTACTGCTGGGCCTTGAACACCACCTCTTCGTCGAAATCCAGCTGATTGGTACGCACACACGGGCCGGCTTGCAGCACCGACGACATGTTGTGATACCAGGTCGGACGCACGTCCGGCTCATCCCAGTTCACCGCCCAGCCGTAGTCGGCGGGGTAAATATCACTGGTCAGGCGTTCTTCGTAGCCATGCAACTGGTCCGGCCCACAGAAATGCATCTTGCCCGACAGGGCGGTGCGGTAGCCGAGGCGGCGCAGGTAATGGGCATAAGTCGGTACGTCTGCGGGGAAGTCGGCGGCGTTGTCGTAGGCGCCGATCTTGCTCGGCAACTGGCCGCTGACCAGGGTGAAGCGCGACGGCGCACACAGTGGGCTGTTGCAATAAGCCGAGTCAAACACCACGCCTTGGGCGGCGAGACGGCTGAGATGGGGGAGTTTGACGGGCGATGGGCCGTAGAACGGCAACATTGGCGCGGCCATTTGATCGGCCATGATGAAAAGAATGTTCTTGCGCTTCATGTGATCGCGGCATTCCATAGTGGATGTTTATGCGAGAGTGCTGGCTTCGAGAATGAAACCCTCACACCTTGCGGTAAAGCCCACGCGCGGCAATGACTAGGATAAGCACAGCTTATGTATGACGCCCTTGGTGACCTGTCACTGGACCTGCTTCGTGCCTTCGAAGCGGCGGCCCGACAGCACAGCTTCACGGCTGCGGCGGTTGAGCTGGGCACCACGCAACCGGCCATCAGCCAACAGATCAAGCGCCTGGAGGAACAACTGGCGACACGCCTGTTCGACCGCATTTATCGCGGCATCGAACTGACCGAGGCCGGGCAGATTCTTTTCGAGCAAGTTCAGCTCGGTTTGCAGAATATCGACGCAGGGTTGAGCGCAATCAGCGCACAGCAACAGCATGAAGTGCTGCAGGTTGCGACCGACTTCGCTTTCGCCGCCTATTGGTTGATGCCGCGGTTGCACCGTTTTCACGCGGCCAATCCGCAGGTGGATGTCAGCCTGGTCACCAGTGAACGCAGCCATAACATGCTACGTACCGATATCGATGTGGCGGTGCTGTTCGGCGATGGCCGCTTCAAGCAGGGTGAAAGCCACTGGCTGTTCAGCGAGGAAGTGTTTCCGGTGTGCAGCCCGCAGTTGTTGAGCGAGCGGACCTTGCCCTTGCCGGCCCAGGCATTGCTCGAGTTTCCGTTGCTGCACCTGCGTGGGGAACATAGCAGTAACTGGTTCGACTGGAGCGGTGTGTTCCGTGAACTGGGCATCACCTCGGCCCCGGCGCCCGGGCAATTGCGCTTCGACAATTACACCTTGCTGATTCAGGCCGCGATTGGCGGCCAGGGCGTGGCCATCGGCTGGCGCCACCTTGTGGATAACTTGCTGGCGCAAGGGTTGTTGTGTCGACCGATCGGCGAAACGGTGATGTCGAGGCTGGGTTACTACGTGGTCCTGCCACAACGCAAACGGCGCGGAGCATTGATCCAGCAGTTTGTGGATTGGTTGATGGCCGAACAGGCCAGCAGTGCGCAATCGCTCAACGGTCTGACGCTGCCGTCCATTGCGGTTTAGCTTTCGGTGGCGATGAAGTTGACGTGCTCGCCGATGTGCAGCTTCAGGTGCAATTCATCGGCAATGCCCACGGCGGTGCGGGCCAGCCGTCCGAGCGGTTCGGCCAGCCCTGGCTCGAGGTTGCCACCGATTTGGGCAAAATGTTCGATGGTCAGCCCCGGTACCCCGCGCGGTTCGTTAACCAGCGTCCACTGCAAAGGGCTGCTTTGCAGTGCCTCGCGAATTTCCTCGGCCGCGTGACGTTGCAAGCTGTCCTCGGTTTCCGGATCGTCCAGCACGTCGAAATCACCCACCAGAAACAATCGGGCGATTTTTGCTGCCTGCATGCCATCGATTAGCGCATCCACTGCCAGTACCTGCTCGACCGGGCCCGGCACGATGTTTTTTTCCACGTGTTCGCTGTTGAACGGTAAGCCTGGAGCGTCCAGTAAGCAGATGACCACGGAGCTGCCGGCCACACTCTGCTTCACCCGTTGCGCGTCGAACAGGTCGCCAGTCTTGGTGCGTAGCCCCGGACGGGGTGTCAGCGCATTGAGGTCATCGAGAATTGCGATCACTTCATGCTGGCGCCGCAGCATTTCAGCCATCAGCGCACTGCCCAGGCTACTCATGGCACCATAAAGCACCACTTTCACGACGGGGGTTTCGGCATTTTTCATGGCTGGGCTTCCTGTTTTCCAGCGTCTATATGACGTTTGACCCGCAGGAAACGGCTTGGGTTCGAACAGCTTACAGAGGGATTCAGATGCAGCAGATCACTGGCTATCACGCCCATGTTTACTTCGATGCCGACTCAATCGGGCAGGCGCGGGCCTTGTGTGAACAGGCCGCGCAATTGTTTCCACTGAAAATGGGCCGCGTGCACGAGCGTCCGGTCGGTCCGCACCCGGACTGGAGCTGCCAGTTGGCGTTCGAGCCGCAGGTGCTGGGCGACGTACTGCCGTGGCTGGCGCTGAACCGCAAGGGGCTGGTGGTGTTTCTGCACCCGGACACCGGCGACGATCTGCTCGACCACACCGAGCACGCCATCTGGATGGGTGCAATACGCCCACTGGATCTGTCTATTTTTTGATCAGAGTGTTTCTTCAGCCTCGCCGGGCAAGTGTTCGTCCAGATGCAGCCACGGCAAGCGGCTGTCGGTCCAGATGTGCCGCTCGGCCGGTGCTTGCTCTGGATGGTCGAGGGTGGCGATGGTCAGATCGATGCTGTCCGGGCTCAGGTGCGTGACCACTGCCAGTTGCGCCCCACAGTGGCCGCAGAAATATCGCGCGCAGGTGGATGAAGAATCGTACCGCGACGGCGTCCCGGCCAGCCATTGAAAGGCGGATGCCGGCACGGTGATCCAGGTGGTCACGATGCCGCCGCTGACCCGTCGGCAAATAGAGCAATGGCAGTGGACAATATCGCGCAGTGGCCCGCTGAATTGATAGCGCAGTTGCCCGCAGTGGCAGCCGCCGGTGTGAAGTTCGCCCATGTCTCGACCTCCCGCCCTGTGTTCAGGGGCTTGAAACCCAATCCGACGATCGGTTGCACATCCGGTCCTTGCTTTCATTGGCGAAAGCTGGCTGAAAGCTTCCCCGATTAGGATCGCCGCCACTACCGGCAAAAGACCGGTGGCCAATGCAAGCGTTCGATTGCTTGCCAGGCCCATTTAACAACAACAATGGTGATTCTGATGTCCTCCTCTACCCGCCGCTTCGCTGTAACTCCGTCCGTACGTTCCGTGCTTCCCGTACTGCGCTGATCTCGCCCGATCCGCCCATTCCCTAGTCGCGCTACGCCTGGAGTATTCCCATGCTGACTTTCCTTGGCTTCGCCATGGTCATCACGTTCATGTTCCTGATCATGACCAAGCGCCTTTCCGCGCTGATCGCCCTGATCATCATTCCGATCATCTTCGCCCTGTTCGGCGGTTTTTCGCCGAAGATAGGCCCGATGATGCTCGAAGGCATCACCAAGCTTGCGCCAACCGGCGTGATGCTGATGTTCGCAATCCTGTACTTCGCCCTGATGATCGACTCCGGCCTGTTCGACCCGGCTGTGCGCAAGATTCTCAAACTGGTCAAGGGCGACCCGCTGAAAGTTTCGGTCGGCACCGCCGTACTGGCGCTCGTCGTTTCCCTCGATGGTGACGGCGCGACTACTTATATGATCTGCGTGGCCGCCATGCTGCCGCTCTACAGCCGTATCGGCATGAGCCCGCGGATCATGGCCGGTCTGATCATCCTCGCCGGTGGCGTGATGAACATGACCCCATGGGGCGGCCCGACCGCTCGCGCTGCCAGTGCGTTGCATGTGGACCCGTCCGAGATCTTCGTACCGATGATTCCTGCGATGCTGGCCGGTGTGGTGGCGATCCTGGTCATTGCCTACTTCTACGGCAAGCGTGAGCGTGCACGCCTGGGCGAGCTGCATCTGGTGGGCGATGAAATCGACCACAGCGAAATCAGCGTTTCGCAGTTCCCGGATGCCCGTCGTCCGAAGCTGATCTGGTTCAACGGCGCCCTGACCCTGGCCCTGATGTGCACCCTGATTGCCGGCCTGCTGCCGTTGCCGGTGCTGTTCATGGTGGCGTTCAGTATCGCCATGATCGTCAACTATCCTTGCCTGCAACAGCAGAAGGATCGTGTCGCGGCTCACGCCGGTAGCGTGCTGGCCGTGGTCGGGCTGATCTTTGCGGCCGGTATCTTCACCGGTATCCTGACCGGCACCGGGATGGTCGATGCGATGTCGAAAAGCCTGCTGGCGGTGATTCCGGATTTCCTCGGCCCGTATATGGCAGTGATCACGGCGCTGGTGAGCATGCCGTTCACCTTCTTCATGTCGAACGATGCATTTTATTACGGCGTGTTACCGGTACTTGCCGAAGCCGCGAGCCATTACGGTATAACCGCGGTGGAAATGGCACGTGCCTCGATCGTCGGTCAGCCCGTCCACCTGTTGAGCCCGCTGGTTCCATCGACCTATCTGTTGGTGGCCCTGGCCGGTATCGACTTCGGTGACCACCAGCGCTTCACCCTCAAGTGGGCAGTGCTGGTTTGTATCTGCATACTGATTGCTGCGCTGCTGTTGGGGACTTTCCCGGTGTTCAGCACTCTATAAGCCCAAGACTCACCACTTCGGGTCCAGGCTTCGTTGTTTGAAGCCCGGGCCCTTTGTGGTTTAACAATCGCTCAAAGGAATACACATGGAATGGCTGACCAACCCTGAGATCTGGGTTGCCTTCTTCACTCTGACCGCCCTGGAAATCGTCCTGGGTATCGATAACATCATCATGATTTCGATCCTGGTCAGCCGCATGCCCAAACACATGCAGGCGCGCACCCGAATTTTCGGTCTGGCGCTGGCCATGGTCACGCGAATCCTGTTGCTGCTGTCGATCACCTGGGTCATGCGACTCACAGCGGACCTGTTCGTGGTGTTCGGTCAGGGTATTTCCGGGCGAGACCTGATCCTGTTCTTCGGTGGTCTGTTCCTGCTGTGGAAGAGCTCGCAAGAGATGTACCACGCGCTGGAAGGTGAAGACGAAACCAACGAAGAGCCTTCGGGCAAGGGCGGCAACTTCCTCTACACCATCATTCAGATCGCGATCATCGACATCGTGTTCTCCCTGGACTCGGTGATCACCGCGGTCGGCATGGTCTCCCATGTTCCGGTCATGGTCGCGGCAATCATCGTGGCGGTGCTGGTGATGATGTGGGCATCCGGCACCATCAGTGAGTTCATCGACAAGCACCCATCGCTGAAGATGCTGGCCCTGTCGTTCCTGTTGATCGTGGGTACGGTGCTGATTGCCGAAGCCTTCGACGTGCACGTGCCAAAAGGCTACGTCTACTTCGCCATGGCGTTCTCGCTGGCAGTGGAAGCGATCAACATCAGGATGCGCACAGCCATTGCAAAAAAGAAGGCGCAGCAGGCTCCGGTAAAGCTGCGCAAGGACATTCCGGGCCAGTAACCCGGTAGGAGCGAGCTTGCTCGCGATGGTCGTTAACAAAAACGCGTGTTTACGAGATAAACGCGGAGCGTTCGAGTCCATCGCGAGCAAGCTCGCTCCTACATAAAGTCGGGGGCCTTCGGGCCCCTTTTTCATGTCTGCATGAACACGGTTTCATGACAGTTTTATTTCAATCCCTTCTTTGGCTATGCGATGCTGGCGCGCAGGCCGTTAGCCAACTACAGCTTAAGTACAGAATGTAGAACGTCGTGCGGCACCGTTAACTTGCTCCTTTGGGGCGCTACACCACAGGGGGCCGGTATGCTCACCCTGCTCAATTTGCTTTCTGCCGTGGCCCTGCTGATCTGGGGCACGCACATCGTCCGAACCGGCATCCTGCGGGTCTACGGCACCAATCTGCGCCATGTCATTGGCTATAACATGTCCAACCGCTGGCTGGCTTTCGTCTCCGGGATCGTCGTGACGGCGATGGTCCAGAGCAGCAACGCCACCGCAATGCTGGTTACTTCCTTTGTCGGCCAGGGCCTGATGGCGCTTACGCCGGCACTAATTACCATGCTTGGTGCCGATGTCGGTACGGCGCTGATGGCGCGGGTGCTGACGTTCGACCTGTCGTGGCTGTCGCCGCTGCTGATTTTTGTCGGGGTGATTTTCTTTCTGTCACGCAAGCAGACCCGACTCGGGCAGATGGGCCGTGTCGCCATTGGCCTGGGCTTGATCATTCTGGCGCTGCAACTGATTGTCGAAGCGGCGCACCCGATTACCCATGCCAAAGGGGTGAAGGTGATTTTCGCCTCGCTCACTGGTGACATCCTGCTGGACGCCCTGGTTGGCGCGCTGTTCGCGATGATGTCCTATTCCAGCCTGGCCGCCGTGCTGCTGACCGCGACCCTGGCGGGCGCCAATGTGATCAGCCTGCCGGTAGCCATCGGGCTGGTGATCGGTGCCAATATCGGCAGCGGCGTGCTCGCCTTCCTCAGCACCAGCATGCAGAACGCTGCCGGGCGCCAAGTGGCATTGGGCAGCCTGCTGTACAAACTGATTGGTCTTTTATTGATCATTCCCGTACTCGATCCGTTGGTGCACTGGCTCGATGGCTTCGATTTCAGTCCTCAGGAAATGGTCATTGGCTTTCACCTGCTCTACAACACCGCGCGTTGCCTTATCCTGCTGCCCAGTGTCGGGCCGATGGCCAGGTTTTGTGCCTGGGTGCTGCCTGAGCGTCCGCTGGCCAACGGTACGGCCAAGCCCCGGCACCTTGACCCCACGGCGTTGGTCACCCCCGGTTTGGCACTGGCCAATGCGGCTCGGGAAACCCTGCGCATGGGCGACCTGATCGACAGCATGCTCGAAGCCATGCTCGACGTTTTGCGCGGCAAGCAAACCGCCGTCACCCAGGAAATGCGGCGCCTGACCGACGATGTCGAATCGCTGTACAGCGCGATCAAATTGTATCTGGCGCAAATGCCCAGAGAAGATCTCAGCGATCAGGACAGCCGGCGCTGGGCGGAAATCATCGAACTGGCGATTAACCTGAAACTCGCCAGCGATTTGATCGAACGCATGCTGCGCAAGGTCCAGCAGCAGAAAACCTCGCAGCGTCGGTCGTTTTCCGAAGTCGGGCTGGACGAATTGACCGGGCTGCAGACTCAGTTGATTTCCAACCTGCGGCTCGGGATGTCGGTGTTTCTCAGTGGTGATCCGGAAAGTGCCCGCCAGCTGGTGCGTGAAAAGCGGCGTTTCCGCGCACAGGAACGGCGCCTGGCTCACGCTCATGTCAGCCGCTTGCAACGTAAAATCGTGCAAAGTATCGAAACCAGCTCGTTGCACCTGGAGTTGATTGCCGACATGAAGCGTCTGAATTCGCTGTTTTGCAGCAGTGCCTACGTGGTTCTGGAAACATCCGACACCGGTGCACTGATGGTCGACGATTTGACTGACATTACTCATTCACCCTGAACATCCACAGTTGCCTGAAGTCTGTAGAACTTACGCTAGCCGTACGGAACCTCGTTATGCGTTGTCTGTTGTTCGCCTGCCTGTTGCTTGGTTCACTCCCGTCATTCGCCCTGGATCGCTTCCAGGTCGAGGGCTACACGCTGCGCAACGGTTTGCAGTTGCTGCTCAAACCCGGCACCGACCGTGGGCATGTGGCGATCCGGCTGGTGGTCGGCGTTGGCCTGGACGATTTCAACTGCGAAGAAAAGGAGCTGCCGCATCTGCTGGAACACCTGCTGTTCAGCGGTATCGACGCCAGCGGCGAAGGTGGCCTGGAAGAACGCATGCAGGCCCTGGGCGGTGAGTGGAACGCCTTCACCAGCAATGCCGATACGACCTTCGTCATCGAAGCCCCGGCGAAAAACCAGCGCAAAGTGCTCGACCTGCTGCTGGCGTTGCTGACCCAGACCCACTTCGACGACAACGCTATCAACGCGGCCAAGCAAGTGGTCGAGCGCGAAGACGGTGGCCATTACTCGCACCTGCAACGCTGGCTCGATCGTCAGGACCTGGGCCACACCGCCAGCAACCAGCTGGCCGT
The DNA here is from genome assembly GCF_000282395.1 of Pseudomonas sp. GM55. Lineage (NCBI taxonomy): Bacteria > Pseudomonadati > Pseudomonadota > Gammaproteobacteria > Pseudomonadales > Pseudomonadaceae > Pseudomonas > Pseudomonas sp. GM55. The sequence continues at coordinate 179,331 of NZ_AKJJ01000047.1, forward strand.
GGAGCTGGGCCTCAAATGCCCGGAGCGTGCGCAAGTCGATGACCTGACCCGTGAGCAACTGGAACGGGTGCGCAAGGACTGGTACGCGCCGAACAACATGACCCTGATCGTAGTCGGCGACCTCGACAAATTACTGCCGGCTTATCTGGAACGGGCCTATGGCGCGCTGGAAGCGATTACCCCCGGCGAGCATCCGCCGCTGCCGCAAATCCAGGCCAGCGCTGCCCACGAGCGCACCCTGACCCACGGATTGGTCGGCAACGGCGCCAAACTGCACTGGCTGGTGCCGGAGCCGGTGCTGGAAGACGGGCACGACCAAACCTTCGATTTGCTCAAGGATTATCTGGATTGGGCGCTTTATCGCCAGCTGCGCCTGGCTCACGGTCTGTCCTACGGTCCGTGGGCGGAACGCCAGGTATTCGGCGGCGTGGGTTTCATGAGCCTCAATGCCGACCTTGAGCGCGACGATGTGCCAGAGGCCGAACAAGTGCTCGATGACTTGAAGGCCGGACTGCTCAAGGACGGCCTCAACGTCGACACCTTCAACCGCCTGAAGCAGGCCGCGATTGCCCGTCAGGCCTGGGCCGTACAAGGCAACAGCGCGTTGGCCGACTACTACTGGAGCGCCATCGGTGATTACGAGGACGGCCGCTTCACCGACCCGGCCCGGGAGCTGCAAGGGGTGACGCTGGAAGAGGCGAACAAGGCCGTGCGTGAGCTGCTGTTGCAACCGGGGTATTTGCGGATCGAGAAACCTGTATTCAGTTATGACCAGTTGATGTGGCTGGTGGTCGGAGTGGCGGGGTTGCTGCTCCTAAGTCTTGTGGCGTGGCGTTTTCATCGCGAAAAGTAAACATTCCCTGTGGGAGCGAGCCTGCTCGCGAAGAGGTTGGCCCATCCAGCAGTGATGTCGACTGCTACACCGCTTCGCGAGCAGGCTCGCTCCTACAGGTTACCCTCGCCACGCGGCGCCCTCGCGGGTACCCTGTCGAGGTTTTTTCCTACGACGAATGTGAACCCGCCGAATGCAAAACCTGACCCTTTTCGTACAGCGCATTCTCGAATTGATGAAGCGCTACCCTGGGGTCATTGCGCTCGCTGGTTTCATCTCCGGGGTGTGCAGTTTCATTCTGGTCGATCGCCAGCAAGGCCTGGCGAGCTGGATCACCACCATCATGCTGATCAGCTGGATCTGGCTGATGCTGGAAAACAGCCTGACCAAGCTGTTCACGCGCATTTTCAAGCGCGAAATCCCGGAACCGTTGCTGCGCTACGCGACGCAGATGATCCATCAGGAAAGCCTGTTTTTCGTCCTGCCGTTTTTCTTCATCACCACGACGTGGAACAGCGGCCAGCTGGTTTTCACCGGGCTGCTGGGCGTCGCGGCGCTGATTTCGATTATCGACCCGCTCTACTACAAGTGGCTGGCGCCACGGCGCTGGGCGTTTCTGGCCCTGCACACCCTGACCCTGTTCGCCGCGCTGCTCACTGCGTTGCCGGTGATCATGCACCTGACCACCGCGCAAAGTTTCAAATGGGCACTGGGGATCTCGGTGCTGTTGTCGTTCCCGAGTCTGGCGTCGATCTTCCCGATTCGTACCCTGCGCAGTGCGCTGGCGATATTGAGTATCACCCTGGGCATTGGCTTCGTCGGCTGGGAGCTGCGTTCGTGGGTGCCGCCGGCGACGCTGTGGATGACCGACGTGGCCATCAGCACGCAAATGCAGGACCGTACGCCGGGCGCCAGCCTCGACGAAGTCAGCGCCGAGCAGATCCGCAATGGCGGGCTCTACGCGTACACCGCGATCAATGCTCCGCGTGGCTTGGACGAGCGCATTTATCACGTCTGGCAGTTCAACGGTAAAGAGGTCGACCGCATCCCTCTGGATATTCGCGGCGGGCGCAAGGAAGGTTACCGGGCCTGGACCCACAAGCAGAACTTCCCGGGCAATCCGGCCGGCAAATGGCAGGTTCGGGTATTGACCGAAGATGGCCAGGTCATCGGCGTGCTGCGTTTCGAAGTCACGGACAGCACAGCGATCAAAGAAAAGTAGTACGGTTCGTGCTATTACGTAGAGCTGCGAAATCACTGAACAAGCACGGAGCTTATGATCAGCAGCACGATGGCCGGCAACGCCCGATTGGACACGTCGCTCACCCCTGCGCGGTTGCGGGTGACGGGCGACTGGACGCTTGCCCATTACACTGACCTGAAGCTGTTGTGCGAAAAGCTCCACGGCCAATACGACGCCAACACCCCCATCGACCTCAACGGCCTCGGCGCCCTCGACACCGCCGGCGCCTCGTTGCTGGTAGAGCTGCTTGGCTCCGAGCGCCTCGGCCGCTCTGCTGAACATCCGGATTGCACGCTCTCCTCCGCCGATCGCGCGTTGCTGCAAACGGTCTACTGCTCGCTGACCGATTTCTGCGTGCCGATCAAAGAGCCGGAAATCAGCGTTACCGTTCAGTTGCTGACCCGCATCGGCCGTGCGGTGGACGCCGTCTGGCAGGACACCCTGCAACTGCTGGGTTTCGTTGGCCTGATCATCGAAACCATTATCCGAGGCCTGTTCCGTCCCAAGCGCTGGCGCGTCACGCCGATGATCGCCCATATCGAACAGACCGGTCTCGACGCCGCTCCCATCGTTGCGTTGCTGACTTTTCTGGTGGGCGCCGTGGTGGCATTTCTCGGGTCGACGGTGCTGGCCACTTTCGGCGCCACGGTCTTCACCGTAGACCTGGTGGGGTTTGCCTTCCTGCGCGAATTCGGTGTGCTGCTGACCGCGATCCTGATGGCCGGGCGCACCGCCAGTGCGTTCACGGCGCAAATCGGTTCGATGAAGGCCAACGAAGAAATCGACGCCATCCGCACGCTGGGCCTCGACCCTGTGGAGTTGCTGGTGGTGCCGCGGGTCCTGGCGTTGCTGATCGCCCTGCCGATGCTGACCTTTCTGGCGATGCTGTCGGGGATTATCGGCGGTGGCGTGGTCTGCGCGGTGGCGCTGGATATCTCGCCAGCGATGTTCATCTCGCTACTGCAAACAGACATCGGTGTTCAGCACTTTCTGGTGGGGATCGTCAAAGCACCGGTGTTCGCTTTCCTGATTGCTGCCATTGGCTGCCTCGAAGGTTTCAAGGTCAGTGGCAGCGCCGAATCCGTCGGCGCTCACACCACGTCGAGTGTGGTGCAGTCGATTTTCGTGGTGATCGTGTTCGATGCGATAGCCGCGATGTTTTTCATGGAGATGGGCTGGTGAGTCGTATCCCCCGAGCGCCCTCCGAGGCGGTGATAGAAGTGCGTGGGCTGTGCAACCGCTTTGGCCGCCAGAGCGTGCACGAGAACCTCGACCTGGATTTGTACAAGGGTGAAATTCTCGCCGTGGTCGGCGGCTCCGGCAGCGGCAAATCGGTGCTGCTGCGCAGCATTGTCGGGTTGCGCCAGCCCAGCGAAGGCGTGGTGAAAGTCTTCGGCAAGAACCTGCCAACCTTGTCCGAGGACGAGCGCTCGCGGGTGGAGCGGCGATTCGGCGTGCTGTTCCAGAAAGGCGCGCTGTTCTCGTCGCTGACGGTGACCGAGAACGTCGCCCTGCCACTGATCGAACACGCCGGCTTGAGCCGCAACGATGCCGAGCACCTGGCGGCGGTGAAAATGGCCCTGGCCGGGTTACCGCTGTCGGCGGCAGAAAAGTACCCCTCGTCGCTGTCCGGCGGCATGATCAAGCGTGCCGCGCTGGCCCGGGCATTGGCGCTGGACCCGGACATCCTGTTTCTCGACGAGCCCACTGCGGGGCTCGATCCGATTGGCGCCGCTCAGTTCGATCAATTGATCCTGACCCTGCGCGATGCCCTGGGCCTGAGTGTCTTTCTGGTGACCCACGACCTCGACACGCTCTACACCATCACCGACCGGGTGGCGGTGCTGGCGCAGAAAAAGGTGCTGGTGGCGGACGCCATCGACAAGGTGTCGGAAACCGACGATGCGTGGATTCACGAATACTTCCATGGCCCTCGCGGCCGCGCGGCATTGACAGCCGCCCAACAGCTCAACGAGGTCTGACATGGAAACCCGAGCCCATCATGTATTGATTGGCCTGTTCACCGTGATTGTGGTGACAGCCGCGCTGCTGTTCGGCCTGTGGCTGGCCAAGTCCAGTGTCGATACCGAGTTCAAGGACTACGAGGTCGTGTTCAACGAGGCGGTCAGTGGTTTGTCCAAGGGCAGTTCGGTGCAGTACAGCGGGATCAAGGTCGGCGATGTGATTTCGCTACGCCTGGACCCGAAAGACCCACGCCGGGTGCTGGCGCGAATTCGCCTGGCCGGTGATACGCCGGTCAAGGAAGACACCAATGCCAAACTGGCCCTGACCGGCGTCACCGGGACCTCGATCATCCAGCTCAGCGGCGGCACGCCTCAGAGTCCGACGCTCAAGGGCAAGGATGGCAACCTGCCGACCATCGTCGCCTCGCCCTCGCCCATCGCCCGTTTGCTCAATGACAGCAACGACTTGATGTCCGGTGTGAACACGCTGATGCAAAACGTCAACCTGATGTTTTCCACGGAAAACATCGAGCGCATCAGCAATACCCTGGAGCACCTGGAGCAAACCACCGGGACCATTGCCGAGCAGCGCGGCGATATTCGCCAGGCCATGCAGCAACTGGCCTCGGTCGGCAAGCAGGCCAACAACATGCTGGAGCAGACCACGGCGCTGATGCGCAATGCCAACGGGCTGCTCAATGATCATGGCAAGGAGGCGTTCGGCAGTGCCGAGCAGGCGATGAAGTCGCTGCAGGAGAGTAGCGCCACCCTCAACAAACTGATCAGTGCCAATCAGGATTCGCTCAACAGCGGCATGCAAGGTCTCAATGGCCTGGGCCCGGCCGTGCGCGAGATGCGCGAAACCCTGTCCTCGTTGCGCGTTATTACCAAACGTCTGGAGGCCAACCCCAGCGGTTACCTGCTGGGCGGTGAAAAGACCAAGGAATTCACGCCATGAAGCTGATTCGGTTCGCCCTCCTCGCTGGCTTCACGCTGATCGCTTCGTGCTCGATCCTGCCCAAGCCCGAGCCCTTCGAGGTCTATCGATTGCCTTCGGTCCAGAATGCATCGGCCAGCCATGGCACGCCGCAACGCTGGTCGTTGCGCCTGACCAAACTGCAGTCCAGCGAAGCGTTGAACAGTCCGAACATTGCAGTGATTCCGCAGGGCGATGTGATCAGCCACTACAAGGGCTCGCGCTGGAGCGACCCGGTGCCGGTACTGGTGCGCAACCGCCTGCTGGAAGGGTTCCAGCATGACGGGCGGGTGCCGTTGTTGAGCACCGACGACAGTATTTTCCAGACCGATCTTGAATTGGGCGGCAGCCTGCAGGCGTTCCAGACTGAATACCAGGGTACGAATGCCGGCGTGGTGGTGCGTCTGGATGCATTGCTGGTGCGCAGTTACGACCAGCGCATCCTCGCCAGCCGCCGCTTTGAAGTGCGCCAGCCGTTGAGCAATGTGCAAGTCCCGGCGGTAGTGGCCGGATTTGGTCAGGCGAACGATCAGTTGACCGCACAGGTGGTGAACTGGACAGTCGAGCAAGGACAGAGACTGGCGCCGCCACCAAGGCCCTGAAAGCAGATCGCGCACTGCCCAACAACTGAGACCCTGTGGGAGCGGGCTTGCCCGCGATGGCGGTTTGTCGGTCACATCGATGTTGGATGTGCCGGCCTCTTCGCGGGCAAGCCCGCTCCCACATTGGTTCGGTGCGTTTCAACTATCGCTGTAAAAACGCCTGATGCAGCGCTTCCAGCGTTTCAAAGTGATACGCCGGTGCTTCAGCGCTCAGTTCTTCGTGGCTGCCGAACCCGTAACCCACCGCCGCCGCGTCCAGGCCATTGCTGCGCGCGCCGATCAGGTCGTGCTTGCGGTCGCCGATCATCAAGGTGTTGGCCGGGTCCAGGTTTTCTTCGGCCATCAGGTGAGCGATCAGCTCGACCTTGTTGGTCCGGGTGCCATCCAGTTCGCTGCCGTAAATTACCTTGAAGTGCTTGGCAAAATCGAAATGCCGGGCGATTTCCCGGGCGAACACCCACGGTTTAGAGGTCGCGATGTACAACTGCCGGCCTTGCCCGCTCAGGGTTTCCAGCAGCGGCGTGACGCCGTCGAACACACGGTTTTCGTAGAGGCCGGTGACCTTGAATCGCTCGCGGTAGAAATTCACCGCGTCCCAGGCCTTGGCTTCGTCGAAGTCATAGAATTGCATGAACGCCTGCAACAGCGGCGGGCCGATGAAATGTTCGAGTTTGGCCAGGTCGGGTTCGTCGATACCCAGTTTGCCCAAGGCGAACTGGATCGAACGGGTGATGCCTTCGCGCGGGTCGGTCAGGGTGCCATCGAGGTCGAATAAAACGGTTTGGTAATGCATGTTGAATCCTGAATAAGAGGGCCGGGTCAAAGCTGGTCGTAGCCTTCGGCCAGATGCAGGTCCTTGAGCTTCACGTAGTTCGCCGCGCTGTAGGTGAAAAAGGCGCGTTCCTTGTCAGTCAGCGGGCGGATCTGCTTTACCGGGCTGCCCACATACAGGAAGCCGCTTTGCAGATGCTTGCCCGGCGGTACCAGGCTGCCGGCACCGATGATCACCTCATCGTCGACCACCGCACCGTCCATGACGATGCTGCCCATGCCGATCAACACCCGGCTACCCACCGAACAGCCATGCAGCATGACCTTGTGGGCGATGGTCACGTCATCGCCGATCAGCAATGGAAAACCATCCGGGTTGAATGGCCCGGCGTGGGTGATGTGCAACACACAGCCATCCTGCACGCTGGTCCGCGCGCCGATGCGGATGCGGTGCATGTCGCCACGGATCACCGTCAGCGGCCAGACCGAGCTGTCGTCGCCGACTTCAACGTCGCCGATCACCACCGCCGAACTGTCGACAAAAGCGCCTTTGCCGAGCCGGGGCGTATGGTCCTGATACTTGCGAAGGTTCACGATAGGGTTTCTCTCTGTCGCTGATAGCTGCGGTGAGTGTCGATTGTAATTAAGATGGCTGCATGTTTCTCCAGCCAAGGTATCAACCGTGAGCGTGAACAACCCTCTTTTGCAGTCCTACGACCTGCCACCGTTCTCCGCCATCCGCGCCGAACACGTACAACCGGCCATTGAACAGATCCTGGCTGACAACCGCGCTGCCATCGTCGAGATCCTCAAGACTCAGGTCAAGCAGCCAACGTGGGCCGGCCTGGTGCTGGCGATGGACGAGCTCAACGACCGCCTGGGCGCCGCCTGGAGTCCGGTCAGTCACCTCAACGCCGTGTGCAACAGCGCCGAGCTGCGTGAAGCCTACGAGTCGTGCCTGCCGGCCTTGAGCGCCTATTCCACCGAACTGGGCCAGAACCGCGAACTGTTCCAGGCCTTCGAAGCTCTGGCCAGCAGCCCGGAGGCCGCCGGTTTCGACGTGGCGCAGAAAACTATCCTGGAACACTCCCTGCGTGACTTCCGTCTGTCGGGTATCGACCTGCCGGAAGCCGAACAGAAGCGTTACGCCGAAGTGCAGAGCAAGCTGTCCGAGCTGGGCAGCCGTTTCTCCAACCAGTTGCTCGATGCCACTCAGGCGTGGACCAAGCACATCACCGATGAAGCCGCCCTCGCCGGCCTGACCGATTCGGCCAGGGCGCAAATGGCCGCCGCGGCACAGGCCAAGGATCTGGAAGGCTGGCTGATCACCCTGGAATTCCCGAGCTATTACGCGGTGATGACCTACGCCCAGGACCGCGCACTGCGTGAAGAAGTCTACGCGGCTTACTGCACCCGAGCGTCGGACCAGGGACCGAATGCCGGTCAGAACGACAACGGCCCGGTCATGGAAGAAATCCTCGACCTGCGTCAGGAGCTGGCCAAGCTGTTGGGTTTCAGCAGTTTCTCCGAGCTGAGCCTGGCGACCAAAATGGCCGAATCCAGCGATCAGGTGCTGAGCTTCCTGCGTGACCTGGCCAAGCGCAGCAAACCGTTCGCCGCCCAGGATCTGGAACAGCTCAAGGCTTACGCTGCCGAGCAAGGTTGCCCTGACCTGCAGAGCTGGGACAGCGGTTTTTACGGCGAAAAACTCCGCGAGCAACGTTACAGCGTGGCCCAGGAGGCCCTGCGCGCCTACTTCCCGATCGACAAGGTACTCAGCGGCCTGTTCGCCATCGTGCAGCGCCTGTACGGCATCGAGATTGCCGAGCTCAAAGGCTTCGACACCTGGCACCCGGATGTCCGCCTGTTTGAAATCAAGGAAAACGGCCAGCACGTCGGCCGCTTCTTCTTCGACCTCTACGCTCGCGCCAACAAGCGTGGCGGGGCCTGGATGGATGGCGCCCGCGATCGTCGCCGCACGGCTAGGGGCGTATTGCAGAGCCCGGTGGCGAACCTGGTGTGCAACTTCACCCCCGCAGACAGCGGTAAGCCGGCGCTGCTGACCCACGATGAAGTCACTACCCTGTTCCATGAATTCGGTCACGGCCTGCATCACCTGCTGACCCGCGTCGAGCATGCTGGTGTGTCCGGCATCAACGGCGTGGCCTGGGATGCCGTCGAACTGCCAAGTCAGTTCATGGAAAACTGGTGCTGGGAGCCGGAAGGCCTGGCGCTGATTTCCGGTCATTACGAAACGGGCGAACCACTGCCTCAGGACCTGCTCGGGAAAATGCTCGCGGCGAAAAACTTCCAGTCCGGACTGATGATGGTCCGCCAACTGGAGTTCTCGCTGTTCGACTTCGAACTGCACGCCACTCACGGCGATGGCCGCGGCGTGCTGCAAGTACTCGAAGGCGTACGCGACGAGGTCTCGGTGATGCGTCCGCCGGCCTACAACCGCTTCCCCAACAGCTTTGCGCACATCTTCGCCGGCGGTTATGCCGCGGGTTACTACAGCTACAAATGGGCAGAAGTGCTGTCGGCCGATGCCTTCTCGAAATTTGAAGAAGAAGGCGTGCTCAACGCCGACACCGGTCGCGCCTTCCGTGAAGCGATCCTGGCACGCGGTGGATCCCAGGAGCCGATGGTGCTGTTCGTCGACTTCCGTGGCCGTGAGCCATCGATTGACGCACTCTTGCGCCACAGCGGCCTGAGTGAGGACGCAGCAGCATGAGTGAGGGACCTGTGATTACGAAAAAACGCTTTATCGCCGGGGCGGTCTGCCCGGCATGCAGCGAGCCGGACAAATTGATGATGTGGAATGAAGACCAGGTCCCGCACCGTGAGTGCGTGGCCTGCGGTTACTCCGACACACTCAATGAGCAAGGGCTGTCGGTGCCCAAGGAGTTAGGTACGCGGGTTAATACCAGCGCACTCAAACCAGCCGACACCAAGGTTCAGGCGGTTCAGTTCTTCCCGAATCCGAAGCTGAAGAAAAAGCCCGACGAACAGCACTGAGTGAAAGCAGCCCCCGTTGCGCGATGCAACGGGGGCTTTTTTATTCGATATGAGCGGACTTGAACCAGCTCTTCATTGAGCACGCGGCGAACGGGCTGGTGCTGCAATCGCCGTTGGCCAGTGCCGTGCGCAGTTTGTCGACATCGGCCTGCATCATGTAGCGGATGCCGTCCTTGAAGTGGGTGCTGTCGCCAAAGCCGCCCTGGGTCATTTCGTTCAGGGCCTCCTCCTTGGTCCAGCCCTGGATGACAACCCGGTACATGGCCGCCATCAGGCCAGTACGGTCGGAGCCGTGTTTGCAATGCATCAGCACCGGGCCTTTGGCTTCGGCAGACTTGATGGCGCGCAAGGCCTTGAGCACGTCGGCGTCATCCACATGGTTGGTGCGATAAGGCAGCTGTACTTGCGTGATGCCTGGCGTGGATAACCAACTGGAGTCCGCTTCAGGCAGGAAGTTGATCACCGTGCCGACTTTGAGTTTCTCCAGAAGCGGCACCGCACCCTTGTCCGGCAAGGCGCTGCGGTAGAGCGTCGGCGACATCTGGAAGAGGTTGTATTGCTTCTCGACCGATTGAGCCCACTCAGCTGGACGAGCCGACATATTATCGTCGGCAAGTGCCGGTGTCAGGTTAACGAGTGCAACCAGCGAGAGGCATATCGCAGATAAAAATCGTGGTAAAGGCATGCTTGAGTGACCGTTCAGAAAGGGACGGAAAGATAGTGGCAAGGATCAGGCATGCACGGTCAAAGGCCTGTGAGTGGACCGTCAAAGAATCGTGAAGCCGCGACCTGGATTACATTTCAGTTTGATAAACGCTTTGAGCGGATCGCTCAGTGCAGCTCCATAGTCAAACACCTCAACACCTACTCGAAGCTCGGGTAGCTCAGCGGGGAGACGACAAGGACACGCCATACCCGGAGGAGCAATTATTTGTTGTTGATAAAAGGCAAGCGCAAGATCCAGGCTTTAAAGTGTTACCTTGTCCTTTATATAAAATGTCACGGAGAGAGCTCCCGAAAGGATATTGGCGCGCGGCTCAATTGTTGTGTTTGGATACTTTGCTGATCTAATTGACTTGATAGTTATATGTATGTCTTTCAACGAATTTTCGATGCATTCGGCAATTACACTATTCAGTAATCAGAAAGTCAGGTCTCATGGATTGACGATACTGGCATAGGCCTTGGCCAGCGCCTGTAAATTGGCTTTGTCGGCAGCGCCGATGGTCTCGTCTACGTCGACATCCTTGCCAACGGCCTTGATACTGAACGAGTTACCACCGTCTGTGGAAACAGCAGTGTAAAATTCCGAGCCTACCAAACTTTCAATTTGAACTTCATCTTCAGCGTCCCAACTGAGCTCCTTTCGAGCCAGTTGCAGTGAAACCAGTGTGTTTGGCTCCGAAGGACCCGGTTACATAAGTTGAAGAAAGATGCCGCGCCGATTAAAGACGACATTCATAAATCCTTTTATTTGTTTGGAGGAGTGGGGTTTTATTCGGTGGGTTAAATATACTGGTAGGTATTAAATCCAGCCACTGACTATATGTTTCCTTAGTTTTCTTTTCATTTGTTGAACAAGTAAACTCATGAGGCCCTGTCATCAGATGAAGGGCTGAGCGGTACTGGTCGATACGCAGTGAGTTGTGTACTGTATGGATATACAGATACAGGAATCCGTCGATGGTTAGCTCTCTGCCCCCACGTGGTCGCGGCACCGCAACCAACCCGCACAACCGCTTTGCCCCCAGCCATTCGGTGGCCGAAGACGACGGCTGGTACCAGGAAGTACCGCTCACCCAGGGCACCGAGGTGCGCATCGAAACGGCGAAAACCATCATCACCCGCAATAGCTCGCCGGACTTGCCGTTCGATCGTTCGATCAATCCCTATCGCGGCTGCGAGCATGGTTGTATCTATTGCTACGCAAGGCCAAGCCACGCCTATTGGGACATGTCGCCAGGGCTGGATTTCGAAACCAGGCTGATCGCCAAGACCAACGCCGCACAGGTGCTGGAAGAACAACTGTCCCGGCGTGGATATCAATGTGCGCCGATCAACCTGGGCTCCAACACCGACCCGTATCAGCCGATCGAGCGTGAATACAGGATCACCCGGCAAACCCTCGAAGTACTCCTGCGTTACCGGCACCCGGTGACCATCGTCACCAAGGGCTCGCTGATTCTTCGCGACCTTGACCTGCTGACCGAGCTTGCCAGCCAAAGACTGGTGGCGGTAATGATCAGCCTGACCACCTTGGACGACGAACTCAAACGCATCCTCGAACCCCGCGCCGCAGCGCCCAAGGCCCGGTTGCGGGCGATCAGGGTCATGCGCGATGCAGGCATTCCGGTGGGGGTACTGTGTTCGCCGATGATTCCGATGATCAACGACAGCGAACTCGAAAGCCTGCTCGCCGAGGCCCACGACGCCGGGGCGCAGAGCGCCGCTTACATGATGCTGCGCCTGCCGCTTGAAGTGGCGCCCCTGTTCGAGGAGTGGCTGGCCGCCCACTACCCTCAACGGGCGGCGCACGTCCTGAGCCTGATTCGCCAGAGCCGTGGTGGCGAGCTTTATGACAGCCGCTTTGGTGCGCGGATGCGCGGTGAAGGCCCGTTTGCGGACTTGTTGGCGCAGCGCTTTGCCAAAGCGATCAAGCGGCTGGGACTCAATCACCGGGAGGGGTTCAATCTGGACTGCGACGCCTTTTGTCCGCCGGGTCGCCAAATGTCGTTGATTTGAGGACAATTGGCCTAAGGTTGAGTACTGAAGAGCGTGCTCACGCATAACGCTGGTCACGTTTTTTGTGACCTGGAACACACGTTCTAGAGCGGTTGATTCAGTTTGAATTAAGATTTTGCCGCTACCTTGTTCACCGAGTGACTGATGGGTCGAGATGTTTGGCCTGGATGTTTTTTAACCAGCCACTGGCTTCACACGGAACCACACGGGATGACTCCCTGACTCCGCCAATGAGGATGAATCATGAGTGACAAGGATAAACAGCCGTTGGCTTCAGCCCAACCCGAGGCCGAAACCGCCGATGCAGCATTGCAGCATATCGTTGACGGCTTTTTGCATTTTCATCATGAGGTCTTTCCCCAGCAGGAAGAGCTCTTCAAGAAACTCGCCACGGCCCAGCGGCCACGAGCGATGTTCATTGCCTGCGCCGATTCGCGCATCGTTCCCGAGTTGATTACCCAGAGCTCCCCAGGCGACCTGTTCGTGACCCGCAATGTCGGTAACGTCGTACCGCCTTACGGGCAAATGAACGGTGGTGTTTCCACGGCCATCGAGTACGCCGTACTGGCTCTGGGGGTGCATCACATCATCATTTGCGGGCATTCCGACTGTGGCGCCATGCGTGCGGTGCTCAACCCGGACAGTCTGGAAAAAATGCCCACGGTCAAAGCCTGGTTGCGTCATGCCGAAGTGGCCAAAACCATGGTGCAGGAGAACTGCAACTGCGCTAACGAAAGCGAAAGCATGCACGTCCTCACCGAAGAGAATGTGATCGCCCAATTGCAGCATCTGCGCACCCATCCGTCGGTGGCCTCGCGCATGGCCAACGGTCAGCTGTTTATCCACGGCTGGGTCTACAACATCGAAACCAGCGAAATCAAAGCGTACGACGCCGATCAAGGTTGTTTCCTGCCGCTCAATGGCAGCCTGCCAATTCCCGTGGCGACGCCCAAAGCGCGCTTCTAAATCCTCCTAAATCGTTGTGTGGTTTTGCCGAGGCTGCCGTTCGGGCAGCCTGGCTTTGCCATGCCTGAAGAAAACTTCGGGAGACTCAGCATGCGTGCTGCTCGACTCAAAGCTGTTCTGCCGCGGGAGCTGCTGGCTTCGGTGGTTGTGTTCCTGGTCGCCCTGCCCCTATGCATGGGCATCGCGATTGCCTCGGGGCTGCCGCCGGCCAAGGGGCTGATCACCGGCATCATCGGTGGTCTGGTCGTTGGCTGGTTGGCCGGCTCGCCGCTACAGGTCAGCGGCCCGGCGGCGGGCCTGGCCGTTCTGGTATTCGAACTGGTCCGCCAACACGGCATCGCCATGCTCGGGCCCATTTTGTTGCTGGCGGGTTTGCTGCAATTGGTGGCCGGTCGCTTGAAACTGGGATGCTGGTTTCGGGTGACGGCGCCTGCGGTGGTGTACGGCATGCTGGCCGGGATTGGCGTGCTGATTGTCCTGTCTCAGGTGCATGTGATGCTGGATGCCGTGCCCAAGCCCTCGGGCCTGGACAACCTGGCAGCCTTCCCGGCGGCGCTGGCTCAGGCGTTGCCCACGTTTGGCTGGCAAGCCGGTTTGCTTGGTTTGTCGACGATTGCTGTCATGTGGCTGTGGGAAAAATACCGTCCGCGATCCCTGCGCTTCATTCCTGGCGCGCTACTCGGCGTCGTTCTGGTCACGCTTGCCAGCCTGGTGTTGGCATTGCAGGTCAAACGGGTTGAGGTGCCGGCCAACCTGACGGAAGCCATCGACTGGCTGAAACCGGCGGATCTGCTCAACCTGGCGGATCCAACCTTGCTGATCGCCGCGTTTGCCGTGGCTTTCATCGCCAGCGCCGAAACCTTGCTCTCGGCCGCGGCGGTTGACCGCATGCACAGCGGCCAGCGCGCGGATTTCGACCGGGAATTGTCGGCACAAGGTGTCGGCAACATGTTGTGTGGCCTGCTTGGCGCGTTGCCAATGACCGGCGTCATCGTGCGCAGTTCGGCGAATGTACAGGCCGGAGCATCCACGCGGTTTTCGACCATTTTCCACGGCCTGTGGCTGCTGGCGTTCGTGCTGTTGTTGTCCGGCGTGCTGCAAAGCATTCCGGTGGCAAGCCTGGCGGGCGTGCTGGTGTACACCGGCTTCAAACTGGTGGATCTCAAGGTCTTTCGTGGTTTGGGCCGGTATGGTCGGGCGCCGATGTTCACTTACGCGGCAACTGCGCTCGCCATCGTTTTCACGGACCTGCTGACTGGCGTATTGATTGGCTTCGGCCTGACGCTGTTAAAACTGGCACTGAAAGCCTCTCGCTTGAAAATCAGCCTGATCGACCTGCCCCGGGAAGGGGAAATGGAATTGCGTCTGGTGGGCGCGGCGACCTTCCTCAAAGTGCCGGCGCTGACTCAAGTTCTGGGTAGTATTGCGCCGGGCACGACAGTGCATGTACCGCTCAACAATTTGAGCTACATCGATCACTCGTGCCTGGAACTGCTGGAGGAATGGGGGCGGGCGAATGCGGCCAAGGGGTCGAAGCTGTTGATTGAATCGCGGGGATTGAAGCGAAGGTTGGAGGGACGGGTGCGGACGAATACCGGCATAGGTGCAGTTGGCTGAGGTTCCTGTGCAGGAGCGAGCAAGCTCGCTCCTGCATTTACCGATGGATCAAGCCGCCGGCTGATCCAGTTCCAGACTTACGCCCAAACGGCGGGACATGCACGGCCAGCGTTTCCACGCGGCGCCGGTGTCCGGGCTGTTGAGCTTCTCACGGTAGGCTTCGACCGATTCCAGCGCGAAGCTTTCGTCGTTGAGCATCTCGTCCACGGCGTGATGCACCGCCTCGTCCAGTTGGTTGGCAAATTCCTCACCGATCAATTGGTGAGCAATCAAGTTGGCGACAGTCATGTCCAGGGGGATCAGTGGCTGGCCGAAATGCTTGATGTACAGGTCGTTGACCTCTTCGACAAACCGGTGCGCCAGATAGGCTTCATCCAGCAGGCTGTCGAGCCCGACATGACCGGCCATGATGGCTGGCGGCTGGAGGAAGTACTGCTCGGCGATTATCAGCACCGGCTTGATCTGTGACTCAATGCCCGCTTCCCTGGCGACGTCATTGGCTGCGTCCAGCAGATCAGGAACTTCATTGATGTAAGCGGCGACAAAACGCGTCAGCACGCCATTGGCGTCCGCTTCCGGCAACTGGATCGCCGGGTGTAGATGAGGCAGTTTGCTTTCCAGCTGACGCGTCAGCAGGCCGGTCTCGGCTTCGTGTTGTTGGGCTTTTTGGATCTGCTCGCGCAATGCGGCGGTGTTCATGAAAACTCCAGGAAACAAGGCAATGAAATAGGGAAGACATAACTTAGCTGGCTTACGAAAAATGCTAAGACGCATTTGTCATAATTATTTCATCCTTGAGACAGACCCGTTATATCGATTGGCCACCACTCGTCTGCATCCTTCTCCATTCGTGCCCTGCAAAGCAAGTTAATGCTGTTTCAGATGATTTACGCCTTCGCATTGCGAGGTCAGAGGTGCTGTCTATACTCGGGGTGGAATGGAGTTAGCTGATGACGCCCGACTGCATGTGCAGCAAGGCCCGGCGATTCAAGTTCGTAGTCTGATGCAGCCGCTCCCTTGCCGCAGGTGAAAGCCGGCGGGATAACAAGAACGATAAGGGGAACCCGCAATGATGCGACATCCACATGTCTGGATGGGCCTCCTGTTGTGGTCGATTTTCAGTCAGGCGCAAGCGGCCTGGACTGTGAATATGGCGCCTGGAGCGACTGAAATCAGTCACGCAGTATTCGACCTGCACATGACCATTTTCTGGATCTGTGTGGTGATCGGCATCATCGTTTTTGGTGCCATGTTCTGGTCGATGATTCTCCACCGCCGCTCAACCGGGCAGGTGGCCGCCAAATTTCATGAAAGCACCACCGTTGAAATCCTCTGGACCATCGTGCCCTTCCTGATCCTGGTGGCCATGGCGATTCCCGCTACCGCAACCCTGATCAGGATGTACGACGCCAGTGAGCCGGAAATCGATATCCAGATCACCGGCTACCAGTGGAAGTGGCACTACAAGTACCTGGGCCAGGACGTCGAGTTCTTCAGCAACCTGACCACCCCCCAAGATCAAATCCACAACAAGGAAGCCAAGAGCGAGCACTATTTGCTCGAAGTCGACAAGCCATTGGTGCTGCCGGTCGGCACCAAGGTGCGCTTCCTGGTGACCTCCGCCGACGTGATCCACTCCTGGTGGGTGCCGGCTTTCGCGGTCAAGCGCGATGCGATTCCCGGGTTCGTCAATGAAGCATGGACCCGCATCGACAAGCCCGGCATCTACCGTGGCCAGTGCGCCGAGTTGTGCGGCAAGGATCACGGCTTCATGCCGACCGTGGTCGAGGTCAAGGAAAAGGCCGATTACGAAAAATGGCTGGCCGATCGCAAGGTCGAGGTCGCGCAGCTCAAAGAGCTGACCAGCAAGGAATGGACGCTCGACGAACTCAAGGATCGCGGCGACAAGGTCTATCACACCACCTGCGTGGCCTGTCACCAGGCCGAAGGTCAGGGCCTGCCGCCGATGTTCCCGGCACTCAAGGGCTCGAAAATCGCCACCGGGCCGAAAGAGGCTCACCTGAGCCTGGTCTTCCATGGCAAGCCCGGCACCGCGATGGCGGCGTTCGGCAAGCAACTCTCGGAAGTCGATATCGCGGCAGTCGTGACCTATGAACGTAATGCCTGGGGCAACAACAAGGGCGACATGGTCACGCCTAAAGAAGTGCTGGAGCTGAAACAGGCGGAAAGCAAATGACCCGGTCTATTGCGCACCTACGGAACCGGTCGGGGCTACGCACCCCGGCTTGCCCAGCCCATCTGTTTGCAGGAGACAGGACATGACTGCTGTAATCGATGAACATGTTCATACCGCCACCGACCACGCCCACGGCCCCGCCAAGGGCCTGATGCGTTGGGTGCTGACCACCAACCACAAGGACATTGGCACGCTGTACCTGTGGTTTGCGTTCTCCATGTTCTTGCTGGGCGGTTCGTTCGCGATGGTGATTCGCGCCGAACTGTTCCAGCCGGGGCTGCAAATCGTCCAGCCGGAATTCTTCAACCAGATGACCACCATGCACGGCCTGGTGATGGTCTTCGGTGCGGTAATGCCGGCCTTCGTCGGCCTCGCCAACTGGATGATCCCGCTGATGATCGGTGCGCCGGACATGGCCCTGCCGCGGATGAACAACTTCAGCTTCTGGCTGTTGCCGGCAGCGTTCCTGCTGCTGGTCTCGACCCTGTTCACCGCCGGTGGCGGGCCGAACTTCGGCTGGACCTTCTATGCGCCGCTGTCGACGACTTACGCGCCGGAAAGCGTGACCTTCTTCATCTTCGCCATCCACTTGATGGGGATCAGTTCGATCATGGGCGCAATCAACGTGATCGCGACCATCCTCAACCTGCGCGCCCCCGGCATGACGCTGATGAAAATGCCGTTGTTTGTCTGGACCTGGTTGATCACCGCGTTCCTGTTGATCGCGGTGATGCCGGTACTGGCGGGCTGCGTGACCATGATGCTGATGGACATCCACTTCGGCACCAGCTTCTTCAGTGCCGCCGGTGGCGGAGACCCGGTGTTGTTCCAGCATGTGTTCTGGTTCTTCGGTCACCCCGAGGTGTACATCATGATCCTGCCGGCGTTCGGCGCCGTCAGCTCGATCATTCCGGCCTTTTCGCGCAAGCCATTGTTCGGCTACACGTCGATGGTCTACGCCACGGCGAGTATCGCGTTCCTGTCGTTCATCGTGTGGGCGCACCACATGTTCGTGGTCGGCATTCCGCTGGTGGGCGAACTGTTCTTCATGTACGCCACACTGCTGATTGCGGTGCCCACCGGAGTCAAGGTGTTCAACTGGGCCAGCACCATGTGGCAAGGCTCGCTGACCTTCGAGACGCCCATGCTGTTCGCCGTGGCGTTCGTGATCCTGTTCTCCATCGGCGGATTCTCCGGGTTGATGCTGGCCATCGCCCCGGCAGACTTCCAGTACCAGGACACCTACTTTGTAGTCGCGCACTTCCACTATGTGCTGGTGCCGGGGGCGATCTTCGGGATCTTCGCCTCGGCCTATTACTGGATGCCGAAATGGACCGGCCACATGTACGACGAAACCCTCGGCAAGCTGCATTTCTGGCTGTCGTTCATCGGCATGAACATGGCCTTCTTCCCGATGCACTTCGTGGGACTGGCGGGCATGCCGCGGCGAATCCCGGACTACAACCTGCAGTTCGCCGACTTCAACATGGTGTCGTCGATCGGCGCATTCATGTTCGGCGCTACGCAGATCTTCTTCCTGTTCATCGTGATCAAGACCATTCGCGGCGGCCCCCAGGCACCGGCCAAACCGTGGGATGGGGCTGAAGGCCTGGAGTGGAGCATCCCGTCGCCAGCGCCGTATCACACCTTCACTACGCCGCCGGAAGTGAAATGAACAACGCCCCTGTAGGAGCCGGCTTGCTGGCGATGAATTCCATGCGGTGTGCCAGACACACCGCCATCGCTGGCAAGCCAGCTCCTACAGGGTTATGCGTAGAGGCTGGAAATCATGGCTGACTCGATTTCGCTGAAGAAACTGGTCACTCGGCTATTGCTTGTGGTGGCGGCGATGTTTGTCTTCGGCTTTGCCCTGGTGCCGATCTACGACGTGATGTGCAAGGCCTTCGGCATCAACGGCAAGACTGCCGGGCAATACGAGGGTGAGCAAACGGTCGACACTTCGCGGCAGGTGCGTGTGCAGTTTCTGTCGACCAATACTGCCGATATGCCCTGGGACTTCTATCCCAAGGGCGATGAACTGGTGGCCAATCCGGGGGCGGTGAACGAAATGATCTTCATCGCCCACAACCCCACCGACAAGCCGATGAGTGCCCAGGCCGTGCCGAGCATCGCGCCCAGTACTGCGGCGGCATACTTCCACAAGACCGAATGCTTCTGCTTTACCCAGCAAGTGCTGCAGCCCGGTCAACGGATCGAGATGCCGGTACGTTTCATCGTTGACCGTGACATGCCCAAGGATGTGAAGCACCTGACGCTGTCTTACACGCTGTTCGATATCACCGCCCGACATCCACCGGTAGCTGTAAACACTGGCGGCTGAGCGTGCCCGATAAGGAGAACAATAAATGGCAACTCATGAACACTATTACGTTCCCGCCCAGAGCAAATGGCCGATCATCGCCACGTTCGGCCTGGTCACTACTGTGTACGGCCTGGCCACCTGGTTCAACGATCTGAAAGCGGCGCGCCCGGAATCCCACGGGCCGCTGATCTTCTTCGTTGGTGGATTGCTGCTGGCCTACATGCTGTTCGGCTGGTTCGGTACGGTGATCAAGGAAAGTCGCGGTGGTTTATACAGCCCGCAAATGGATCGCTCGTTCCGCTGGGGCATGAGCTGGTTCATTTTTTCGGAGGTGATGTTCTTCATCGCCTTTTTTGGCGCGCTGTTTTATGTGCGCAACATTTCCGGGCCGGCGCTCGGCGGTGAAGGCGCCAAAGGCATCGCGCACATGCTGTGGCCGAACTTCCAGTTCACTTGGCCGCTGCTGGATAACCCCGATTCGAAACTGTTTCCGCCGCCCAAGGAGGTCATCAGCCCCTGGGGCCTGCCGCTGCTCAACACTGTGTTGCTGGTGAGCTCCAGCGTGACCGTGACCATCGCCCACCATGCCTTGAAAAAGGGTCATCGCGGCGCACTGAAACTATGGTTGGCGCTCACCGTGTTGCTGGGCTGCGCGTTCCTCACCTTCCAGGCCGAAGAGTACATGCACGCCTACCACGAGCTGGGTCTGACCCTGGGTTCGGGCATCTACGGCGCAACCTTCTTCATGCTCACCGGGTTCCACGGCGCCCACGTGACCATCGGCACCATCATCCTGTTCGTGATGCTGATGCGGATCATGCGCGGGCACTTCGACAGCGAGCACCAGTTCGGCTTCGAAGCGGCGAGCTGGTACTGGCACTTCGTGGATGTGGTGTGGATCGGGCTGTTCGTTTTCGTCTATGTGCTGTAGAGCAGCTTGCAGGAGCGAGCTTGCTACAGCTACCAGGGGACATGGGACACCAACTGGCCGCTGAAAAAGCCCCAGGCAATCAAGCCAAGGGTAAGGGCGGCCAGGGTCACACGAACACTCAAGGCAATGACGAGGCGGTTTGAGCGGCTGTCGTCCTTGACCAGAAAAAACAGGCCGCTGAACAGGCTGACAATCGTGGCAATCAGCATCAGGACGATGGCTGCTTTGAGCATGTTGGGACTCCGGGGGGACAAGCGATGCATTTAAGTATAGCTATCGCGATGACCGACTTTCTGGCGATGCCATGAAGCGCTTTCGGCCGGGTATCGTGCCGACGCTGGTGGTCGCGCTGTTGCTGCCGCTACTGGTGTCCCTGGGGTTCTGGCAATTGAGCCGGGGCGCGGAGAAAAGCGCGCTGCTGCAAACCTACGCCGAGCGCCGGGTCGCCGAGCCGATGGCCAGCAGCGAATTGCAGTACACCACTGACCCTGCCTTTCGCCGGGTTCGCCTGCACGGCCAGTTCGATGCCGAACACAGCCTGCTGCTGGACAACAGTCAACGCAACGGCAAGGTAGGCGTTGAGCTGTTGCAACCGTTTCACGATCAGGCCACCGGGCTTTGGCT
Source organism: Pseudomonas sp. GM55 (assembly GCF_000282395.1). Classification (NCBI taxonomy): domain Bacteria; kingdom Pseudomonadati; phylum Pseudomonadota; class Gammaproteobacteria; order Pseudomonadales; family Pseudomonadaceae; genus Pseudomonas; species Pseudomonas sp. GM55. The sequence continues at coordinate 200,137 of NZ_AKJJ01000047.1, forward strand.
GCTGGTCAATCGCGGCTGGTTGCCATGGCCGGAGCGCCGCACACCACCTCAATTCAAGACACCCACCGAAGCGGTAAGCCTCGATGCGTGGGTCTACGTCCCCCCCGGTGCGACGTTCCAATTGCACGCAGATCCCACAACGTTGACATGGCCGAAACTGATTACGGCCGTTGAGCCAACCAGGCTCTGGACTGCACTGAACCGCGAAGGTTTTGCCTACGAACTACGCGCCGAAACCGGTCTCGCTACCTATCAGGCCGACTGGCCGGTGGTCGCCACGGGGCCGGAAAAACACATCGCTTATGCCGTGCAGTGGTTCGCCATGGCGATTGCTCTATTCGGTCTTTATCTCTATCTCGGCTGGCACAACGCAAAGGAGAAACACCATGGGAGCGGCCATGAATCCACCCAGCATGTCTGAGGCGAAACCGTCGGTGAACCGGCGCAAGGGCCGCTTGCAACTGCTGCTGATCCTGCTCGGGGTGATCGGTCCGATGATCCTCGCCACCGGCATGTACAAGTTGAATTTTTGGGTGCCCGAGGGTCGCAGTTATCACGGCGAACTGATCGGCAATGGCCAGACCCGTGCCGATATCGGCGTGCCGGCCCAGGAAGATCGTTGGCAGATGCTGGTGACGGCGCCCAAGGATTGCGCAGTGGACTGCCAGCAGTTGGTGTACCTGGCGCGACAGATCCAGATCGGTCTTGGTCGCGATGCGTCCCGCGCGAGCCATGCATTGGCCGCGGCGCAGACGTTGAACAGCGATTACGAGACTAAACTTCAACGCGAGTACCCGCAGTTGCAACGCTATTCACTGGACTTGCCGACCTACACGAAAGGCGCTCAAGGCAATGACACGCCGCACCTGTGGATCATCGACCCTCACGGCAATCTGGTGCTGCGCTACGACCCGTCGGTGATGGGCAAGGACCTGCTGAACGATCTGCGTCACCTGCTGAAACTGTCGAACATCGGATAAGGGCATCGTCATGGCCAAGCCTGGATTTCGCCTCGCGTTGTTTGCCACCTTGCTGGCACTGATTGTGGTGTTGCTCGGCGCCTACACCCGCCTGACCCACGCCGGCCTTGGCTGCCCGGACTGGCCTGGCTGCTACGGCTTCATCAGCGTGCCGAAAAGCGAAGCCCAGCTGGCCCATGCCGAATTGCATTTCCCTGATGCTCCGGTCGAGGCCCACAAGGGCTGGAACGAGATGATCCACCGCTACTTCGCCGGCACACTGGGGATGTTGATCGCGGTACTGGCCGGTCGCGCGTGGGTGCATCGCCGCCATCCGGGGCAACCGGTGAAGTTGCCGTTGTTTTTGTTGGCGGTGGTGGTTGGCCAGGCCGCTTTCGGCATGTGGACAGTAACGCTCAAGCTCTGGCCGCAGGTGGTCACCGGGCATTTGCTTGGCGGCTTCGCGACCCTGAGCTTGCTGTTTCTGCTGACCTTGCGCCTGTCCGGCGTACTGCCAGCGCTGACCGTGCCACGACGCTTGCAGTACTGGGCGACGGCGGGGCTGTTGCTGGTGATCGGGCAAATCGCCCTCGGCGGCTGGGTCAGCTCCAATTACGCCGCCGTGGCCTGCATCGACTTTCCGACGTGTCACGGCCAGTGGTTGCCACCGGCCGACTTCGCCAACGGCTTTCACCTGACTCAGCACATCGGCCCGAATTATCTCGGCGGACAACTGGACAGCGACGCGCGTACGGCCATCCACCTGACCCATCGCATCGGTGCGTTGCTGGTCACCCTGGTATTGCTAGGTCTGGCCTGGCAATTGAAGGTGGTTGGCATGACACGCCTGGCGGGCCTGGTGCTGATCGCGCTGGTTGCACAAATCACCCTGGGCATCAGCAACGTGCTGTTCCATCTGCCGCTGCCGGTGGCAGTCGCGCATAACGCGGGCGGCGCGGCGCTGTTGCTGACCATGGTGCTGGTCAATTACCACGCCCGAACCAGTCTGGTCCGGGTCAAGCAGCCAGCGCGCTGGCACTTTAGCCCGCGTAAACACTCAGCCGGGCCCATAACAACAAAAGGAGAGACGCCATGGCGGTTCTGATCGGCGAACGTCCCAGTCAGGCGATCTGGCGTGACTACCTGGAACTGACCAAACCCAAAGTCGTGGTGCTGATGCTCATCACTTCACTGGTGGGAATGTTCCTCGCGACCCGTGCCGGGGTGCCGTGGACGGTGCTGATTTTCGGCAACCTGGGCATCGCCCTGTGTGCCGGGGGCGCGGCGGCGGTCAATCATGTGGTGGACCGGCGCATCGACGCGATCATGGCACGCACCCACAAGCGGCCTCTGGCCGAAGGCCGGGTTTCGCCGAGCGCCGCACTAACGTTCGCGCTGGTATTGGCGGCGCTCGGGCAAGCCATGCTGCTGGCGTTTACCAACCCGCTGACCGCGTGGCTGACCCTGGCCTCGCTGCTCGGTTATGCGGTGGTCTACACCGGATTCCTCAAGCGTGCGACCCCGCAGAACATCGTCATCGGTGGCCTAGCGGGTGCCGCACCGCCGTTGCTCGGCTGGACCGCTGCCACCGGTCACGTCAGCGCCGAGCCGCTGCTGCTGGTGCTGATCATCTTCGCCTGGACCCCGCCGCACTTCTGGGCGCTGGCGATCCATCGCAAGGAGGAGTACGCCAAGGCCGACATCCCGATGCTGCCGGTCACCCATGGCGAGCACTACACCAAGATTCATATCCTGCTTTATACCTTCGCGCTGCTCGCGGTCAGCCTGATGCCCTACGTGATCCATATGAGCGGCACGCTCTACCTGGTGTGTGCGCTCGGGCTGGGTGCGCGGTTTCTGCAATGGGCCGTGGTGCTGTACCGTGGCACTCGGCCGCACGCGGCGATCAACACGTTCAAGTACTCTATCTACTACTTGTTCCTGCTGTTCATCGCCCTGCTCGTAGACCACTACTTACTGTTGACCCTATGACTCGAACTCAGAAAACCGTCTTCATACTCGTCGCCCTGATCGCACTGATCCTGGGCCTGACCGTCAACAAGGTGCTGTCCGGGAAAAACCAGGGCGATCCGACGGCGCTGATCGACGCCGGCATCATTTTGCTGCCGCAGAGCCGTAATCTGCCGGACGTGACGATGACCAATCAGGACGGCCAGCCGGTCACGATCAGTGAATTGAAGGGCAAGTGGAGCCTGCTGTTCTTCGGCTACACCTTCTGCCCGGACATCTGCCCGACTACCCTCGCCCAACTGCGACAGATCAAGAGCGAATTGCCACCCGAGGCGGTGGATAAACTGCAAATCGTGCTGGTCAGCATTGACCCCAATCGCGATACGCCCAAGCAGCTCAAGCAGTACCTGGGCTACTTCGACCCGCAGTTCGTCGGCCTGACCCCGGCGTCGACCGAAGAGCTGCAAAAGATCGCCAATGCGGTGAGCATTCCGTACATTCCGGCGGACACCAGCAAGCCGAATTACACCGTCGACCACAGTGGCAACCTCGCGGTGATCGGGCCGGACGGCACCCAGCGCGGCTTCATCCGCGCGCCGTTGAACAATGCGAAGCTAGTGGCGCAGTTGCCGGTGATGCTCAAGCGCGACTAAGCGCCACGTAACCCTGTAGGAGCCGGCTTGCCGGCGATGGCGATCTTTCGGACGCCATCGCCGGCAAGCCGGCTCCTACAAGGGACACAATCCGCACAAAAAAGGGGCGCATTCAATGCGCCCCTTTTTCGTTTACGTCAGATGATCAGAACGCCGGCACCACCGCGCCTTTGTACTTCTCGAGAATGAAGGCCTTCACTTCCGGGCTGTGCAGGGCAGCCACCAGTTTCTTCATCGCTTCGCTGTCCTTGTCGTCCGGACGAGCCACCAGGATGTTCACGTACGGCGAGTCGCTGCCTTCGATCACCAGTGCATCCTTGGCCGGATCGAGCTTGGCCTCCAGCGCGTAGTTGGTGTTGATCAGCGCCAGGTCGACCTGGGTCAGCACGCGCGGGATGGTCGCGGCTTCCAGTTCACGGATTTTCAGGTCCTTGGTGTTCTCGGTGATGTCCTTCACGGTCGACAGGATGTTGTTCGAATCCTTCAACTTGATCACGCCGGCCTTGGCCAGCAGCAACAGCGCACGGCCGCCGTTGGTGGCGTCGTTCGGGATGACCACATTGGCGCCGCCGGGCAGTTCAGCGAGGGTCTTGTACTTGCTGGAGTAAGCGCCCAGGGGTTCCAGGTGCACGCCGGCAACCGACACCAGGTTGGTGCCCTTGGCCTTGTTGAACTCATCGAGGTACGGCTGGTGCTGGAAGAAGTTGGCGTCCAGGCGTTTTTCCGCGACCTGTACGTTCGGCTGGATGTAGTCGGTGAAGACCTTGACCTTCAGGTCCACGCCTTCCTTGGCCAGCGCCGGTTTAACGAACTCGAGGATTTCCGCGTGCGGGACCGGGGTCGCCGCGACCGTCAGGGTGTCGGCGGCGTGGGCGGAAAAGGCTGCAACGGCAGCGAACGCGACGAGTAGTTTTTTCATTCAGCTAACTCCATGTGGGGCGCCCGTTTGGCGCCTGCCAGCGAATGGCCGGCTCATGTCTTACTTACGGGAAAAATGGACGACCAGTTTGTCGCCAACGGTTTGCAGCACCTGAACCAGTACCAGCAGCAAAACCACGGTGACTACCATCACATCGGTCTGGAAACGCTGGTAACCGAAGCGGATCGCCAGGTCACCCAGACCACCGGCGCCCACCACACCGGCCATCGCCGTGTAGGACACCAGTGTAATGGCTGTCACCGTAATCGCCGCGAAGATGCCCGGACGAGCCTCCGGCAGCAAGGCATTGGTGATGATCTGTCGCGTGGTCGCGCCCATGGCCTGGGTTGCTTCGATGATGCCGCGATCGACTTCACGCAGGGCGGTTTCCACCAGGCGGGCGAAGAACGGCGTGGCACCCACCACCAGCGGCGGGATTGCACCGGCTACACCGAGGGACGTGCCGGTGATCAACACGGTGAACGGAATCATCACGATCAGCAGGATGATGAACGGCAGCGAACGCAGAATGTTCACCACCAGCGACAACATCGCATAGACGCCTTTGGCTTCCAGCAGCTGGCGCGGGCTGCACAGGAACAGCAGTACACCCAGTGGCAAGCCGAGCAGTACGGTGAACAACAGCGAACCGCCGAGCATCAGCAGGGTGTCGCCGGTGGCCAGCCAGATTTCGAGCCAGTCGATATTGGCGAAGAAACTTGTCAGGGCTTCCATTAGCGCAGCACCTCCATGTGGACGTCGGCTGCGGTGAAACGGGCGAAGGCTGCTTCCATGTCACCACCGGTCACGGCCAGGGTCAGTTGCCCGTAAGGGACGTCTTTGATGCGGTCGATACGACCAGCCAGGATGCTGTAGTCCACACCGGTTTCCCGGGCCACGGTGCCCAGCAACGGCGCATAAGTCGCTTCGCCCTGGAATGTCAGACGTACGATGCGACCCGGCACGTGTGCGAAGTCGTCTCGCTGTTCGCTTTCGTCGATGTGCTCGTCTTCTTGCACGAAGCGCTTGGTGGTCGGGTGCTTCGGATGCAGGAACACCTCGGCCACCGAACCTTGCTCGACGATCACGCCTGCATCCATTACTCCGACCTGGTCGCAGACCCGGCGGATCACGTCCATTTCATGGGTGATCAGCACGATGGTCAGCTTCAACTCGCGATTGATCTCGGCCAGCAACTGCAGGACCGACGCCGTAGTTTGCGGATCGAGGGCGCTGGTGGCTTCATCGCACAGCAAAATTTTCGGCTTGGTCGCCAGGGCGCGGGCAATGCCGACGCGCTGCTTTTGCCCACCGGACAATTGCGCCGGGTATTTGTTGGCGTGATCGGACAAACCGACCCGGGCCAGCAATTCGGCGACGCGCCGGTCGATGTCGCTGCGGGACAGTTCACCCGCCAGCGTCAGCGGCAGCGCGACGTTGTCGGCAACGGTCTTGGAAGCCAACAGGTTGAAGTGCTGGAAGATCATCCCGACCTGTTGACGGAAACGGCGCAGGCCGTTGGCGTCGAGCGCGGTGACTTCTTCACCGTCGACGGTGATCTTGCCGCCACTGGCGTTTTCCAGGCGATTGATCAGACGCAGCAGGGTACTTTTTCCTGCGCCGGAATGACCGATCAAGCCGAAAACCTGCCCGTTCTCAATCGTCAGACTGGTCGGATGCAGGGCGGGGATTTCCTTACCGGCGACGCGGTAGGTTTTATGGACGTTTTGAAACTCGATCACGTAGCGAACCTTGTGGGGCGCGTTAGAAAAGGGTCAGCGGTTAGCCGGGCGCGCATTTTAGCCTGTCCGTATAGAGGTTCTTAGCATTTATTTCGCATTTGTCCTGTCATTTGGCAATAACGCGAAGGCGAAGGCCAAAGGAATTCCGGCTTGAAATCTTCTTGCGAGGAAGGACGTCTTCACAAGCAAGCCCTCTCCCACAATGGTTCTGCGTCGATCACAGATCCAGTGTGTGGGAACGAGCCTGCTCGCGATGCTTTCAGGGTTTGCGCGGACTCAGCACCATCTGCGCCGGAACACTGCGCAAAATCTGCCGCTCCAGCTTCAGATCAAACTCAGGATCGAGTTTCTTCACCCGTTTGGTCAGCAAATTAGCCAACCAAGGGTAATCATTGGTGCGCGGAGCCTGAATGCTCACGTCGCACTGAAAATTCACAACATCGGCGGCGATGGCATCCAGTTGGCGACGCAATTTGCCCATGTCGTTGATATTCAGCGCGACCGTGGTGCTTTCAGCCGTTAGATCGATGACCTTGGCTTTTGGTTTGGCTTCGGCAGCCTTGAGGTCGGCTTCGGCTTTTTCCAGCTCGGCCTTGCGCGCCTGGGCAATCGAGCCGTTGACTCCACCGGTCAGCGCCGGAGCCTTGGGCATCAAAGCGCGGGCACGGCTCAGGGCGGTCGCGGCGGCATCCACGTCACCCTTTTGCAGCACGATCTGGCTGCGGCGCAGATAGGCTTCGGCCAGTTGCCGCTGGTACTGCTCAAGGGAAGCATCGGTGGGCGATTCGGCCTGCAAGGCTGCCAACTGGTCTTCGGCGGTCGCCAGTTCATCGCTGGCGATGTTTTGCTCCAGCTGTACGATGGCCGCGGCCCGCGCATCGGCGGCCACGGTGGCCGCCGGTGGCGTGCTTTGGCAGGCACCCAGCAGCAAAGAAAATGCGACAAGGAGCAGATAACGGGAGGCGAACGACTTCATTCCTGCGACTCTCTATTTGCGCAAAAAACGAGCAAGTCTACACCCCTCGACGGGGCAGAACAAAACTCAGCAGAAACAGCACGGCGGCTGCCACCACAATCGACGGGCCGGCCGGGGTGTCCTTGAACCAGGACAGCGCCAGCCCGCCACACACGGCGAGTATGCCCAGCAGGCTCGCGCCCAGTGCCATCTGCTCCGGTGAGCGGGCATGACGTTGTGCCGCGGCAGCCGGGATGATCAGCAACGAAGTGATTAACAACACGCCGACGATTTTCATCGCCACGGCAATCACTACGGCGATCAGCAGCATCAAGGCCAGGCGCAATCCAGCCACTGGCAGGCCTTCGACCCTGGCCAGTTCCTCATGCACTGTGATCGCCAGCAATGGGCGCCACAACGCAACCAGCAAGCCCAGTACCGCAGCGCTCCCGCCAAGAATCCAGGCCAGATCGGTTGGACTGATTGCCAGCAGGTCGCCGAACAGATAGGCCATCAGGTCGATCCGCACTTCGTGCATGAAGCTTAGTACCACCAGGCCCAGAGAGAGCGTGCTCGGTGCGAGAATTCCCAAAAGCGTGTCGGACGCCAGCGGTTGACGCTGTTGCAACGTCACCAGCAGCACCGCCAACAGCAAACATCCTACGGTCACCGCCACGGTGGGGCTGACATCCAGCAAAAAGCCCAACGCCACGCCGAGCAACGCCGCGTGGGACAGGGTGTCGCCGAAATAGGCCATGCGCCGCCAGACCACGAAGGAGCCCAACGGTCCTGCGACGACCGCCAGGGCCAGGCCTGCAAGCAGGGCGTAGAGCAGAAAATCAGCCATGCTTGCAGCTATCTCCGTGAACATGGTTATGGCCCGCGCCGGGCGCCTTGACCACCGAGCCATGCAAGTCGTGGGCGTGGTCGTGATGGTGGTGATAAATCGCCAGGCTTTGTGCGTTTTTTCCGAACAGCTCGACGAAAGCCGGATCGCCGCTGACCTGCTCGGGATGGCCTGAACAGCAGACGTGACGATTGAGGCAAACCACTTGGTCCGTGGTGCTCATCACCAGATGCAAATCATGGGAGACCATCAGCACGCCGCAACCGTGACGGTCGCGCAGGCGGGTAATCAGGCTGTACAGCTCAGCTTGGCCGGCCACGTCGACACCCTGTACCGGTTCGTCGAGTACCAGCAGTTCAGGTTCGCGCAACAAGGCCCGGGCCAGCAACACGCGTTGCATTTCGCCACCGGAAACGCTTTGCACCGGGCTGTCGATCACCTGTTCGGCGCCGACTTCCTTGAGTGCCGCCAAGGCCATCGCACGGTCCACGCCCGGCACCAGGCGCAAGAAACGCAGGACCGACAGCGGCAGGGTCGGATCGACATGAAGTTTTTGCGGCATGTAACCGACCCGCAGCTTCGGCTTGCGCCAGACGCTGCCGCTGTCCGGTTTCAACAGACCGAGCACAGCACGCACCAGTGTGGTCTTGCCGGCGCCATTGGGGCCGATCAGGGTAACGATCTGCCCCGGCTCGACGCTCAGCTCAATGTTGTCCAGCACCGATTGCCCGGCGAACGTGACGGCAACCTGCTCAAGACGGATCAGCGCGTTGCTCATTAAGCCCCCTGGCAACCCGAACAGAGACCGACCACTTCGACGGTCTGGCCTTCGACGACAAACCCGACATCCCTGGCGCTGGCGATGATCGCGTCGCTGATGGTTTTTTGCTCAAGTTCAATCGCGGCGTGGCATTCACGACAGATCAGGAACTGACCCTGGTGAGCATGTTCCGGGTGATTGCAGCCGATGAAGGCGTTGAGCGAGGAAATGCGATGGACCAGGCCGTTTTCCAGCAGGAAATCCAGCGCGCGGTACACGGTCGGCGGCGCGGCGCGGCGACCGTCCTGCTCGCTGAGGACCGCGAGAATGTCGTAGGCACCCAAGGGCTTGTGGCTTTGCCACACCAGTTCCAGCACTCGCCGGCGCAAGGCGGTCAGACGCAGGCCTTGACGCGTGCACAGGGCATCGGCCTCGGACAAAGCGCTGTGAACGCAATGTGAGTGGTCGTGGGGGCGGCTGGCAATCGGTGTTTTTAGCATGAGCGGCGACGAGTTTTGTGAGAGACGTTATTATGTTACCCGTTCTCGCCTCTTCGAGTGGTCATCGTGTCCCGACTTTTTTCTATCTTTGTCGCATTTATCGCAAGTTTTCTGCTGATCGGTTCGGCGCAAGCCGAGGTCAAGGTCCTTACCAGCATCAAGCCTCTGCAGTTGATCGCCGCGGCGGTGCAGGACGGCGTGGCGATTCCTGAGGTTTTGCTGCCGCCGGGTGCCTCGCCGCATAACTATGCGTTGCGCCCATCCGATGTGCGCAAGGTGCAATCGGTGGACCTGCTGTACTGGATCGGCCCGGACATGGAAGGTTTCCTGCCGCGCGTGCTCAATGGTCGTACGCTGCCCAGCGTCGCCGTGCAAGATTTGCCAGGCATGAAACTTCGCCGCTTTGCCGAAGATAGTCACTCTCACGCCGAAGAAGCCGACGAACACGACCACGATCACCGCCCGGGCAGCCTGGATGCGCATTTGTGGCTGTCGCCGGTTAATGCACGGGTCATTGCCGCGAAAATGGCGGCTGACCTGAGTGCCGCCGATCCAGACAATGCCGCGCGCTATCAGAGCAATCTGAAAGCCTTCGACGAGCGTCTCGATGCGCTGGATGCGCGCCTGAAAGGGCGCCTGGCCGGAATTCAGGGCAAACCTTACTTCGTGTTCCACGAAGCTTTCGATTACTTTGAAGACGCTTATGGGCTCAAGCACGCGGGTGTGTTCAGCGTCGCGGCCGAAGTGCAACCCGGTGCCCAGCATGTCGCGACGATGCGCGCGCGTTTGCAGGAAGTCGGCAAGACCTGCGTGTTCAGTGAGCCACCGCTGCGTCCGCGTCTGGCGGAAACCCTGGTGGCGGGTTTGCCGGTGAAACTGGCTGAACTGGATGCGCTGGGCGGGTACACACCGGCGACAGCTCAGGGCTATGAGCAGGTGCTGGAGAAGCTGGGCAATGATCTGGCGGGGTGCCTGGAGTCGTTGTAATTGCCGCGCACCGTATTTGTAGGAGCTGGATTGCCAGCGATGGCGTCCTGAAGAGCGCCATCGCCGGCAAGCCGGCTCCTACAAATGTGCTGCACAATTAAAGGGCGAAAGGCAATGGCGTATTGATCGTCTGCCGCTGCGCCAGGCGCAGTTGGAACTCCATCGGATCGTGAATCAACACATCCTGCCCGGCAAATGACTCCGCCGCGATCAACCGCGACAACCAGAAGCGCACACACGCCACCCGCAACATCGTCGGCCACAACTCGGCTTCGGGAGCGGTGAACGGTCGCAAGGCCGCGTAAGCACCCAGCAAGGCCCGCGCTCGCGGTCCATCGATCACGCCATCGTCGTCCGAGCACCAGTCGTTCAAGGCAATCGCCACGTCGTAGAGCATCGGCCCGGAGCAGGCATTGTAGAAATCGATCAGCCCGGTCAGGTGCGTGCCTTCGAACATCGCGTTGTCGCGGAACAGGTCGGCGTGAATGTTCGCCCGCGGCAGTGCGAGGATTTTTTCCTTCTGCCGGGTGATCTCTTCCAGCGCCCGTTGCAGCAGGTCTTTCTGTTCGGCACCTAGGTGCGACAGAAACTGCGTGCCCTCTTCCAGCATCCAGTCCAGGCCGCGATCGGTTTTGCGCTTGATCATGTTGGCCTGGGTTGCCAGGTGCAGATGGCCGAGCAACTCACCGACTTGCGCGCAATGTTGCGCGTTGGCTTGCTTGATGTGCTTGCCGGCCAGGCGCGGTTGCAGCAACGCAGGTTTGCCCGCCAGTTCGCGCAAGGCCACGCCGTCGGTGGTGCGCAGGGCGTAAGGTACCGGCAGGTCGGCGCCGTGCAGCACGTCGAGCAGTTCGATGAAGAACGGCATTTCCTGAACCGGACCGCGCTCGACCAGGGTCAGGACGAATTCGCCCTGCTCCAGGCTGATAAAGAAATTGGTATTTTCGCTACCGGCGGCAATCCCCTGGAAATCAAGCAGGCGGCCGAGGCCATAAGGGGCGAGAAAAGCTTCCAGCTCGGGCCGAGCCAGGGGGGTGAACACAGACATGTTTAAACTGCCAGTACGGGCGCCGCTATTGAGCCAGCGCCGATTAAAGTTAAGGACGACTTACCACTTAAATATTTCCCACGCCGGAATCAGCATATCCGGGTAATCCGAGCGAATGAAGTTACCTTCTGATCCGTCGGCGCGTACCAGGAAATACGGCTTGCCGCCTTTGGGCGTGACTTTGATCGCATACAGGAAGCCGTTTTGGCGGTATTCCTGGATGAGCTTGTCCCCTTCCGTGCGAATCGTGACTTCCGGCTCCGGTGTCGGCGCATCGTCCGCCGCCATGACGGCCAATGGGGCGATTGCAAACAAGCCAGTCAGCAACAGGCGATTTAGTGTGCGCATGATAACCTTGTCCCTTTGTCGTCAACGGTCCCGCTATTCTAGCGCCGGACCCGCCGAAAAGGTTGATCCTGCTCATGAGCCAAGCCCCCCTCGTCCTGGTGGACGGTTCTTCTTACCTGTACCGCGCTTTTCACGCGCTGCCGCCGCTGACCACGTCCAAAGGCCTGCCGACCGGCGCGGTCAAGGGCGTGTTGAACATGCTCAAGAGCCTGCGCAAACAGTATCCCGACAGTCCGTTCGCCGTGGTGTTCGACGCCAAGGGTGGGACTTTTCGCGATGACATGTACGCCGAATACAAGGCCAACCGTCCGAGCATGCCTGACGACATGCGCGTGCAGATCGAGCCGCTGCATCAGAGCGTGATCGCCCTGGGCTTCCCGCTGCTGTGCGTCGAAGGCGTCGAGGCCGATGACGTGATCGGCACCCTGGCCCGCAGCAGCGCGGCGGCGGATCGTCCGGTGATTATCTCCACTGGCGACAAGGACATGGCGCAACTGGTCGACGGCCACATTACCTTGGTCAACACCATGACCGGTAGCAGCATGGACGTGGAGGGCGTGAAGGAGAAATTCGGCGTCGCTCCGGAGCAGATCATCGATTATCTGGCGCTCATGGGCGATTCTTCCGACAACATTCCCGGTGTTCCGGGTATCGGCCCGAAGACAGCTTCAGGCTTGCTGGTCGGTGTGAACGGCGGCCTGACCGAGCTCTATGCACAACTCGATATCGTGCCGACTCTGCCGATTCGCGGCGCCAAGACCCTGCCGGCCAAGCTCGAAGAGCACAAGGAGATGGCATTCCTCTCCTATCAACTGGCAACGATCAAGGTCGACGTGCCACTGGACATCGGTCTCGATGACTTGCAGATGGGTGCGGAAGATCCGGACAAGCTGTTCGAGCTCTACACCCTGCTGGAGTTCAAGAGCTGGCTGAACGATCTGCAACGGGACGCCAAGCGTATCGAACTGAGCAGCGCTGCCGAGCCTGAGCCTGCGGTCGATCTGTTTAGCGCTGTCGAGGCCGAGGCCGAGGCACCCGTTGTGACCGCTGAAGCCCGGTACGAAACCATCCTTGATCAGGCGCGATTCGATGCCTGGCTGGAAAAGCTGAACAAAGCCAAGCTGTTTGCCTTCGACACCGAAACCACTGGTATCGACGCGCAGCAGTCAAAACTGGTGGGCCTGTCGTTCGCGGTTCAGGCCAACGAAGCGGCCTACATCCCGTTGACCCATTCCTACATCGGCGTACCGCAGCAGCTGGACCGCGACACTGTTCTGCGCGCGCTCAAGCCGATTCTGGAAGACCCGAACAAGCTCAAGGTCGGCCAGCACGCCAAGTTCGACATGAACATCCTGGCCAACTGCGCCATCGGCGGCGATCAGGACAACGGCATCACCGTGCGTGGCATCGCCTTCGACACCATGCTTGAGTCCTATGTGCTCAACTCCACGGCCACGCGCCATGACATGGACAGCCTGGCGCAGAAGTATCTGGACCACACCACGGTAAGTTTCCAGGACATCGCCGGCAAAGGCGTGAAACAGCTGACGTTCGATCAGATCGCCCTGGAGCAGGCCGGACCTTACGCCGCCGAAGATGCGGATATCACCTTGCGTCTGCACCAGACCTTGTTCGAGAAGCTCTCGGCCATTCCGAGCCTGGCCAGTGTGCTGACTGATATCGAAATCCCGTTGGTGCCGGTACTGGCGCGTATCGAGCGCCAGGGTGCATTCGTCGACGCCGCCTTGCTGGGTGTGCAAAGCATCGAACTGGGCGACAAGATGGTGGCGCTGGAGCGTGAAGCCTTCGAGATCGCCGGCGAGGAGTTCAACCTCGGTTCGCCCAAGCAGCTTGGCGTGATCCTTTACGAGAAGCTTGGCCTGCCGGTATTGAAGAAAACCGCCAAGGGCCAGCCGTCCACCGCCGAAGAAGTGCTGGCCAAGCTGGCAGAAGACGACTATCGATTGCCGAAAGTGCTTATGGAATACCGTTCCATGAGCAAGCTGAAAAGCACCTACACCGACCGCCTGCCGGAGCAGATCAACCCGCGTACCGGGCGGATCCATACTTCGTACCACCAGGCGGTGGCGTCCACCGGGCGGCTGTCCTCCAGCGATCCGAACCTGCAGAACATCCCGGTGCGCACCGCCGAAGGGCGTCGCATCCGCCAGGCTTTCGTGGCCCCGGCCGGTTACAAGCTGCTGGCGGCGGACTATTCGCAGATCGAACTGCGGATCATGGCGCACCTGTCCCGTGACGAAGGGCTGATGAACGCCTTCCGCCACAATCTGGATGTGCACACCGCGACTGCCGCCGAAGTGTTCAAGGTCGAGTTGGCCGAGGTGACCTCCGACCAGCGCCGCAGTGCCAAGGCGATCAACTTCGGCCTGATCTACGGCATGGGCGCGCAGAAGCTCGGCAAGGACATCGGCGTCGACACCAAGACCGCCAAGGCCTACATCGATACCTACTTCGCCCGCTACCCTGGCGTTCGCCAGTACATGGACCGCACGCGTGCCCAGGCCGCCGAGCAAGGTTATGTCGAGACGATCTTCGGTCGTCGCCTGTACCTGCCGGACATCAACTCCAACAAGCCGCAAGAGCGCGCCGCCGCCGAACGCACGGCGATCAACGCGCCAATGCAAGGTACCGCTGCGGACATCATCAAGAAAGCCATGGTCGCGGTGGATAACTGGCTGACCGTGTCTGGCCTCGATGCCAAAGTCATTTTGCAGGTGCACGATGAACTGGTGCTTGAGGTGCGTGAAGATTTGGTCGACCAGGTTCGCGACGAAATTCGCGTGCACATGAGCGAGGCCGCGAAACTGGATGTCCCGTTGCTGGTCGAAGTGGGTATTGGAAATAACTGGGACGAGGCTCACTGAGCCATCTGAAAAGACCTGTTCTGCTGCGGCATGGTGCCGCGGCAGAAGGGCGCAAGTCGTTTAGACCGGAAGATAATCAGAGTTATTCCAAAGCTATTTGAAAAAAATCTGAACTAATCTTGCAAACCACCACTCAGAGGTACTGAATGGCTGGTGAAGCCCTTCGATGCTCCTATGTTGTGTTAAGTGTTGGCAGATATCTGGACCCCGCCCTAGCGGTCTAGAGCTTGAACCCCGGAACTTCTCCCTCCCCATATGAAGTCCGGGGTTTTTTTTTGCCTGCAGAAAACTGCCTGGGGCGTCCCAGGCAGCCTTCGCTGCTTACTGGGCTTCTACCTCGGCACCCTTGTCCGCCAGTTCCATCCAGCCTGCCAGCACTGTGTAGGCTTCTTCCAGGCCCATGCGCTTGGGGGCCGAGAACAGCTGAATCGTCACGAGATCGCCCCAGCCCTTGCGTATTTCCGCCTGAACCTTGAGCAGCGTGTTCTTGGCCGCGCCATAGGTCAGCTTGTCCGCCTTGGTCAGCAGAATGTGCATCGGCATGCCGGCAGCCACGGCCCAGTCGAGCATCAGCAGGTCGAAATCGGTCATCGGATGGCGGATGTCCATCATCAGGATCAGACCTTTCAAACTCTCGCGACCACCCAGGTACGCCTCGAGGTGACGCTGCCAGTGTTGCTTGAGCGGAATCGGTACTTTTGCATAACCGTAGCCCGGCAGGTCGACCAGACGGCGTTCATCGTCTAGCTTGAAGAAATTCAACAGTTGCGTGCGCCCCGGGGTTTTCGAGGTGCGCGCCAGGCTGGCATGGGTCAGGGTGTTCAAGGCACTCGACTTGCCAGCGTTGGAACGCCCGGCGAAGGCGACTTCGAAGCCCTCGTCATCCGGACATTGGTCGACTTTGGCGGCGCTGAGCATGAAGGTGGACTGTTGGCACAGACCGAGGATGGGATTCTTGAGTTGCATGGGATTTCCGATGTGGGCGGCGCCAGGAATGGGCGCGGCAAGCAGTGTCGCTTCCGTTTCAGTGACGCCAGTATATAATGCCGCAGATTTTGTGTGCGCTTTGTCCCAGCGTAGGATGAAGTTCACGAGAGCGACAGACCTTGATTGCGCACTAGAACGCAGCTCGCTCTCAACCCTGAAAAGGTCGTTTTATGACGAAATGGCTGCTAGCTGCCGGTGTCATGATGCCGCTTTACAGCGCTCAGGCTACACAGGATCCGGAAGCTGTGTACAACCGTGTTTGTGGTGCCTGTCATTCCGGCCAACTCCCCATGGCGCCGAAAAAAGGCGATCAGGAAGCTTGGACGCCGAGGTTGGCGAAAGGTATGGAGACGCTGGTGCAACACGTGACCCAGGGTTTCAAGGCGATGCCGCCGCGTGGTTTGTGCATGGACTGCAGTGCCGAGGATTACCAAGCCATCATCCTTTGGATGAGCGAGTAAACCCGGTCCATAACTCTTAACCCTTAGCCGTAGTTGGATTAGCTGATGAAGAAATTGATCGTGAGTCTGCTGTTGACCGTGGGCATCTCCGGCATGGCCCATGCTGCAGGTGAGGCAGTACAACCGGGTGATGCAAAAGCCGGTCAGGCCAAAGCCGCCGTATGTGGCGCCTGCCACGGCCCGGATGGCAACAGCATGGCGCCAAACTTTCCAAAACTGGCGGGTCAGGGTGAACGCTATCTGACCAAGCAATTGCACGACATCAAGTCGGGCAAGCGCACTGTTCTGGAAATGACCGGCCTGCTGACCAACCTGAGCGATCAGGACCTGGCGGACATCGCCGCCTACTTCGCCAGCCAGAAAGGCAGTGTCGGTGCCGCCGATCCGAAAGTCGTGGCTCGCGGTGAAGCACTGTTCCGCGGCGGCGACCTGGCCAAGGGTTTGCCATCGTGCACCGGTTGCCACTCGCCAAATGGCGCGGGCAACGCACCCGCCGGGTTCCCGCACCTGGGCGGCCAGCACGCTCAGTATATCGCCAAGCAACTGACCGATTTCCGCAAGGAAGAAGGCGGCCGCAACAACGACGGCGATACCAAACCGATGCAGAGCATTGCCAAGAAGCTGAGCGACGAAGACATCGCCGCGGTGTCCAGCTACATTCAAGGCCTGCACTAAGGCCGATGGATCGGGCGTTGAACGGGGTGCTTATCGCCTGCAACGTTAACGCTCGATTAATCCGTCTCGGCAAGTATAAAAAGGGTGGCTTTGGCCGCCCTTTTTTGTGGCCGCTGCCGTTACACTACAGAACTCAAGCCCGCCAGAATCTGTCCGATGACAAGTCGCGCGAGGCGATAAAATTTGTCCAGGAGTAAAGCATGCGTAATCTGATCATCAGCGCCGTTTTTGCCGCTGCCAGCCTGTTCGGCATGACTGCCCAGGCTGCTGAAGCCCCCGCCGCACCTTATGTCGAACTGAGCAATCCGGTTCCGGTCGCCGTGCCTGGCAAGATCGAAGTGGTCGAGTTGTTCTGGTACGGCTGCCCGCATTGCTACGCCTTCGAACCCGTGATCAATCCGTGGGCCGAGAAACTGCCGACGGACGTGAATTTCGTACGCATTCCAGCCATGTTCGGTGGCCCGTGGGATGCTCACGGGCAGATGTTCCTGACCCTTGAAGCCATGGGTGTCGAGCACAACGTTCACGCCGCGGTGTTCAACGCAATTCAGAAAGAACACAAGAAACTGACCGACAAGGATGACATGGCCGACTTCCTCGCTACCCAAGGCGTGGACAAGGACAAGTTCCTGGCGACGTTCGACTCTTTCGCTATCAAGGGCCAGATCGTCAAGGCGCGTGAACTGGCCAAGAAGTATGAAATCACCGGCGTTCCAACCATGATCGTCAACGGTAAGTACCGCTTTGACGTAGGCTCTGCCGGCGGTGCCGAACAGGCACTGCAACTGGCCGACAAACTGATCGACAAAGAGCGAGCGGCTAACAAGGCTGCCGCCAACTAAGGGCAGTCACTGCCATGCGCCGATGGGGTACTGAACGCAGCGTTGGCCTGCATGATCCGCGGGTCAACGAGCATCATCTGGAGTCCACGGGCTTGCCCGCAGACAGTCGTCTGCGCTTGCTCAGTTTCAATATCCAGGTCGGTATCAGTACCGAGCGCTATCGGCATTACCTGACCCGGGGCTGGCAGCATCTGCTGCCGCACACCGGGCGTGCCGACAATCTGCAGAAAATCGGCAATCTGCTGGGCGACTTCGATCTGGTCGCCTTGCAAGAGGCCGATGGCGGCAGCCTGCGATCAGGCTACGTCAATCAGGTTGAACACCTGGCCCAGCTCGGCGCCTTTCCCTACTGGTATCAACAACTCAATCGCAATCTCGGTCGCCTGGCCCAGCACAGCAATGGCGTGCTCAGCCGATTGCGCCCGTGGGCCATTGAAGATCATCCGTTGCCGGGGCCAAAGGGGCGCGGAGCCATTCTGGTACGGTTCGGCGAAGGCCCGGAAGCGCTGGTGGTGGTCATGATGCACCTGGCATTGGGCGCCCGGGCGCGCAGCCTGCAACTGGCCTACATCCGCGACCTGATCGGCGACTACAAGCACCAGGTACTGATGGGCGACATGAACACCCACGCCAATGACCTGTTGCAAAACTCCGCGTTGCGCGATCTCGGCCTGCTCGCGCCGCAACTGGAAGCGACGTTCCCCAGCTGGCGCCCACAGCGCTGCCTGGACCATATCCTGCTGAGCCCGAGCCTGACCCTGGAAAAGGTCGAGGTGCTGGCACAGCCCATTTCCGATCACCTGCCGGTCGCGGTAGAGATTCGTCTGCCGGGTTCGCTCACGGTCGATGCATTGCCCGCGTTGAGTCCTGCCCCTCGCGGATCCCATGAATGAGCGACGAAGCACAGCGCTGGAAAGAAAAATACCTCAAAAGCATCGAACAGCAGGAAAAGCTCGAACGTCGCTGGGACGCGCGGCTCGACTTGCTGCGTCGTGGACTGGTGCGCAGCACCCTGGCCGCGGAAGGCACTGACCGCGCCGTTGACCAATGCATGAAGGAAATGCGCGAGGTCGTGCGTACCGACGACATGGACGCCGGCCTGGCCGCGCTGATTCCACGCCTGGAAAAAGCGGTGCTCGACTCGGAGCAGCGTCGGGAAACCCGGGTCAACCAGACCAGTGCCGCCCTGACGGCGCTGGTCACTCAACTGCAAACCTTGCCGCTGCCACGGGACGTGAGCCGGCCACTCAAGAGTTTCGCCAAGCAACTGGATGCGCGGGTCAGTCAGGCACGTGAGATACCCTTGTTGCTCAGCGAGCTGAGTGGCTTGCAAGGTAAGGCCCTGAGCCAGCTGGAGGCTCCGACGGAGCCCGGTCGGCCGGGCTTGCTGCAGCGATTGTTCGGTGGTCGTGAAGCGGAGGAGACGGCGACTACTCCTGCGCCGGCCGCTCTTGTAAACGAGAGCCCCGCAGCGATTATCGAGTCGGCCCCGGTCGTGATCGAGCCGGCAATCTTCGAGGTGCCCGTTGCCGAGCGAGTTGAAGGCGAGCCGGTGCCGACCGAGCCGGCAGCCGTGGCTGTTGCTGTTGCACCTCCGGCTGCGGAGCCTCAACCAGCCAGTGCAGTCGCGACAGAAATCGAATCGGCCGAGAAACCGACCCCGGAAACCATCACTGCACCACCTGAGCCGGAAGCCAATCCCGATGAACTGACTGCGCAAGCGTCGCCGGATAGCGTGCCCTTGCCTGCGATTTCAACGGAGGACGAGGTCGCCGCTGACCAGGCGCAATCCGGGCACGACATTCTCTACGCACTCCCGGATTCCCCCGAGCCCTCCTACAGCTCGGTGGCCAGTCACATCGAAGACACGCTGCTGGGGCTGCTTGAAGACCTGACATTGCCCGAACGTCATCGCCCGCAAGCCGAATCCATGCGCAATCGTCTGAAAAACGGTCTGAACTGGTACGAATTGCTGCCGATTCTCGACGACTTCGCCACGTT
This sequence comes from Pseudomonas sp. GM55, assembly GCF_000282395.1. NCBI lineage: Bacteria > Pseudomonadati > Pseudomonadota > Gammaproteobacteria > Pseudomonadales > Pseudomonadaceae > Pseudomonas > Pseudomonas sp. GM55. The sequence goes on from NZ_AKJJ01000047.1 coordinate 219,677, forward strand.
GATGCTGGCCATTACCGACAGCGGCCAGCACGAGTTCGAAGCTTATCTGCAACGACTTAACGAGCGCCTCGAAGCGTTCCAGAGCAACTTGCAGGCCGCCACCGCAGGACACGCCGACAACCGTTCGGCGGCGCGGCAGATGGACACGCAGATCCGCGAACAGGTCGATGGCTTGCAAAGCAGCATGCAGGAAGCCGCGGACCTGGAAGATCTCAAGCACGTCCTGGAAAACCATCTCGAAGGCTTGCTGGGCACCATGGACCAGCACCAGAAACAGCGCGATGAACGCGAGCAAGAGGTCGCTGCACGCCTGCACAGCCTGGCCGAACGGGTCGCCCATATGGAGCAGGAGGCCCAGGGTTACCGCGAGCACCTTGAAGAGCAACGTCAGAAGGCATTGGTCGACCCGTTGACCGGCCTGCCCAACCGCGCGGCCTGGAGCGAGCGCCTGGATCAGGAAGTCAAGCAATGGCAGCAACATGGCAGCACGCTGATCCTGGCCATGCTCGATCTCGATCATTTCAAGCGCATCAACGATAACTACGGGCACCTGGCCGGTGACAAAGTGCTGAAAATCATTGCCAGCGTGTTGTGCAAGCGTCTGCGCGGAACGGATTTCATTGCCCGGTTTGGCGGTGAAGAGTTTGTGCTGTTGATGCCATCCACGTTGCCAGCGGTGGGGCTGAAGCTGCTGGAAAGCTTGCGTGCCTCCATTGAGGCCTGCCCGTTCCACTTCAAGGGGGAGCCGGTGACCATCACCGTGTCTATCGGAATGACGGCGTTCAGGCCGGGTGAGCACAGCGATCAAGTACTTAAAAGAGCCGATCAGGCGCTGTACCGCGCAAAAAATGCCGGACGCAACCGTGTGGAGCCGGGCTGATCGTCAATTGTTCCATTTTGTTTGATTGCCGTCAGACCGCCAGGCATTCCGTTACACTGTTGCATTATTGTCTTGTGTGTACTGCCTTTCGCCATGAAATATTTTGCTCTGATCGTGTTACTGGTCCTTCTGGCCGGCTGTGCCAGCGGCCCCCGTTTCGACACTAGCCACCCTTCGGCCAATTACGACAGCCGCGTGCAATTTGTGGTGTTGCATTACACCAATGCCTCGCTGGAGCGTTCGTTGCAATTGCTGACCCACGGTGAAGTCAGCAGCCATTACCTGATCGGCGACGACAAGGGCGCCACCATCTACAAGTTGATGGATGAAAATGTTCGGGCCTGGCACGCCGGGGAGAGCGAGTGGAATGGCCGGACCTGGCTGAACTCCAGTTCCATCGGTATCGAAATCGTCAACCCGGGCTTCAAGGACACCCCGACCGGACGCGTGTGGTATCCCTACACCGAAGACCAGGTTCAGTCTCTGATCGTGTTGCTCAAGGACATCAGCAAGCGTCACGGCATAAAGCCTCACGAAATCATTGGCCATAGCGATATTGCCCCCTTGCGCAAGCTGGACCCGGGGCCGCTGTTCCCCTGGAAGCGGCTGGCCGCCGAAGGCCTGGGCATCTGGCCGAATGAACAGTCGGTGGCGCGCCAGCAAATGTTGTTTGCCGAACAGTTGCCGAGCATCAGCTGGTTTCAGGCGCAGTTGGCCCGCCTGGGTTATGCCTCGCCACAAACCGGCGAGCTCGATGTCGCAACACGGCATGTGATTGCGGCCTTCCAGATGCATTTTCGCCCGGCGCGCTTCGATGGCACCCCGGATGCGCAAACTGCCGCGCTACTTCTGGTGTTGAATCAGACAAAATAATGACGCCCGCCCGACGGTCAGGGCTTTTTTCAAATCAGCGGCTATAACTCATTGGTAATACTTCGGATATTGCACAATGCCTGCTGCTCGAGAGACCTTCCTTAGCTGGTTCCATCGCCCCTGGTTCCTGGGGCTGATGTCTGCTGTCTTGAGCGCAACGTTATTGATGGCTGGCAGCCTGTTCGTCGCCATACACCAGGTCGAGCAAAACGAAAGCGAAGAAATGAATGCTCAAGGGGAGCGCTTCCTCGCCCGGCTGGAACAACTCTTCGGGCAACTGCGTGAGAGCCTTGACGACCTTGAAGCACAGCCGTTGCGCGGCTGCGATGCTGAAATGATCGCGACCTTGCAACAGGTTACGTTCAATTATCGCTTCGTCTACGAAGCCGCCTACATGGACTCCTCGCGAATCTGCTCCAATCGCCCTCGTCAGGAAGGGCTGTCGCTGATTCGATCGCCAGATATCAAGGGTCCGACCTACAGCTATTGGCTCAACACCACCACCGAACCCGATGAAAACCGCGCCGCGCTGATGCTCGGGCGCGGGAATTTCCGGGTTGCGACCTCTCGCGGGCATTTGACCGATATGGTCGACCTGTCTCCGGGCAGCAGCCTGCTGGTTGTCCTGGACCATGGAGCGCGCGCGATTCCGGTGTTGGGCGCTACTCAGATCTGGCCGCCGGTCGAGTCCTGGCCACCAAGAAACCGTGATGCGCTGCAGATCACCCAGACACGCCTGATATATCGCATGCCCACCGACAACCCGGAGTATCAATTGGTGTTGATCAGCCCGCGTAGCGGTATGCACATCCCGGCGGTCTGGTGGTGGTTGCTGCCGGCCAGCCTGGCGCTGGGCATATGCGTTGGGTTCCTGGTGTTTCTGCTGGTGCGCCAGCGGCAGTCGCTGGACGCCGAACTGACCGGCGCGATTCGCCGTGGCGAGTTGCAGGTGCTGTATCAACCGATCTTCGACCTCGATAGCCGCAACTGTGTCGGGGCTGAAGCGCTGCTGCGTTGGCGCAGGCCGGACGGTACCCTGACCAGTCCCGACCTGTTCATTCCGATGGCGGAGAATACCGGGCAGATTCGCCAGATGACGGACTTTGTCCTGCAACGCCTGCTTGAGCAACTCGGCCAGTTGCTGCGTGCCAACCCGCAACTGTATATCTCGGTCAATCTCGCGGCGTGTGATGTGATGGTTCCGCGGATCGGCCAGGTGATGGCGAGGCTGCTGACCCTGCACCGCGTCGCTGCGCGGCAAATTGCCTTTGAGGTCACCGAGCGCGGGCTGGTCGATGTGGTGGTGGCCCGGGAAAACCTGCAGGCATTGCGGGATGTCGGGCACCAGGTGTTGATCGATGACTTTGGCACCGGCTATTGCAGCCTCGCCTATTTGCAAACCCTGCCGGTGGATTGCCTGAAAATCGACAAGGCGTTCATTGATGCGTTGGGCCATGACGCCGCCAGCAGCGGTGTGGCCCCGCACATCATTCATATGGCCCAGTCGCTGCACCTGAAGGTGATTGCCGAGGGCATCGAACATGAAGCCCAGGCCGAGTTCCTGAGCAGTGAAGGTGTGAAGTTCGGCCAGGGCTGGTTGTTCGCCCATGCGCTGAGCGCGGTTCAGTTCATTGAATTGATAACCCGGGGGCGACGCCTGGCTGGCCGGCGTCTGGATGACGAAGCGTGACCGCGACCTAAACGGTCAGCGCCATGTAGAACTGGGTACCCTGCCCCGGCCGTGAATAGACGCCCATCCGCCCACCATGCAATTGCACGATTTCCTTGCACAGGGCCAGGCCGAGCCCGGCCCCGCCCTTCTTGCGTCCGACCTGCACGAACGGCTCGAAGATTCGCCCCTGCTGTCCGTAGGCAATGCCTTCGCCGTTGTCCTCGACACTGATGATGACCCGGTCGCCGTGGCGCCGGGCCTGCAGGCGTATCCGCCCGCCGGAACCGGTATGACGCAAGGCATTGTCAAGCAAGTTGTCGAGTACCCGGTCCAGCTGCGGCTGGTCGGCCTGCAACCGCGGCAAAGGCCCGTGCACTTCCACCAGCAGACTGATTTCCTTCTCATCGGCCGATGAGGCAAAGCGTGACTGAGCCTGTTCCAGCAACGCCTCGATGGAGCACGGCGCCAGGGTGAGTTTTTGCATGCCGTTCTGGTAACGGGAGAAATTCAGCAGGTCATTGATCAACTGCATCAGCCGCTGCATCTCTTCATTCACGGTATCGAGCAGGTCCGCTTCCCGGGAGTCCGCAGCAAAGTGTGCGCGCTCACGGAACAATCCGAAGGCCATGTGCATACCGGTGACCGGTGTGCGCAATTCATGGGAGGCGCGCAATACAAACTCGCTGCGAACCCGTTCGAAGGCACGCTGTTCCGTGACGTCATGCAGCACCATCACAGCACCAAGAATATGGCCCTGGGTATGGCTGACCGGGGTCAGGCTATAGGTCAGCAGTCGCGACTCGCCGTCGACTTCAACACTCAAGTCTTCCGGTGCCCGCTCCAGCGTGCCGCCGCGCAGCACCAGTTGCAGCTGCTCATCGAGTTCGGGGCGCTCAAGCGCCGCGCCCAACCCTTGACCCAGGCGATCGGACTCCCAGCCCAGTTGGCGCTGGGCTACAGGGTTAAGGTGTTCCAGGTGGCCCTGGCGGTCGATCATCAGCAGTCCGTCGTCAATGCTGTCGAGCACGGCCTGCAAACGCTGCTGACCGGCCAGCAACTCATCGACGTTGGTGGCCTGATGTTCACGCAGCGCCTGGGCCATGATCCCGAAACGCCGGGTCAGCTGGTTCAGCTCCATCGCCGAAGAGATCGGCAGGGTGACATCGAAATTGCCCTGGCCGATATTGTCCGCCGCCTTGGCCAAGGCCTCGATGGGCTCGCCGAAACGCCGGGCCATAGCCTGTGCAGTCACGAAGCCGATGATCAGTACCGCCAGCCCCACCAGGCCAAGTAACCCGGCAATCAGCAGTGCCTGCTCCCGGGCCTGGCGCTCGGTATTGTTGATGTTGTCCAGCGCGCGCTGGTGCTCGGCGATCAGGCCATTGCGCAGTGCGTTGAATTTATCTGTGAGGTCGCCTTGGCTGCTGAGCACATTCGAGGTGTCCGGGGATGCTTCATAAGCCTGGATAAAACGCTCGTAATCGGCCTTGGCTTTTCTGAAACCGTATTCGCTTCCTGATTCTGCCGGTTCCTGGGCAATGCCTTGTTCGAGCAGTTCGAAGTAATGCTGCTTCGAGGCCGCGAAGGCCGCAGAGTCGGGTTTCTCGCTCAGCATGATGATTAACTGGTCACCCAGGGTCTGACGCAGCTTGAGCCCCAGGTCCAGGGTGATGAAGTTGCTGCGGATCAGCGCTTCCTGGCTGCCGGCCATCTGCATCACGCTGACCAGCCCGAGCGAGAGCCCGAGCAAGGCGACGGTGATCAGGGCGGAGATGCTCAGGAAAAGCCGGGTTCGCAATTTCATCGCCAGTTTCATCGGCTATTGCTCACAAGTTGTACTGCTTGCGTTTGCGGTATAGCGTCGAGGCGTCGATGCCCAGGGTTTTGGCCGCCTGGTCCAGCGTGTCGGCGGTGGCGAGGACCGCGCCGATGTGGGCCTTTTCCAGCTCGTCCAGGCTCAATGCCGCGCCGATGCGAGGTGTATTGTTGGCTGGGGTTTCGGCCATGCCCAGATGACTGATCTCGACCCGCTCCTGCGGACAGATGATGCTCGCCCGCTCGATCACGTTGCGCAGCTCACGGATGTTGCCCGGCCAGCGATAGCTCAGCAGCGCTTCCCGGGCCTCATCGCTGAAGGTGCGCGCGGGACGGGCGTACTCCTTGACGAAACGCGCCAGGAAACGATCGGCCAGGTTGAGAATATCTTCGCGGCGTTCGCGTAGCGGTGGCAGGTGCAAGGTAATGACATTCAGGCGATAGAGCAGGTCTTCGCGGAAGCGACCGTCGCGGACCATGTCCTCAAGGTTGAGGTTGGTGGCCGCAAGGATGCGCACATCGGCACGTCGGGTCACCGGATCACCGACGCGCTCATATTCTTTGTCCTGAATAAAACGCAGTAACTTGGGTTGTAATGTCAGGGGAAAGTCGCCGATCTCGTCGAGAAACAGCGTGCCGCCGTCAGCCTGGTTGACTCGGCCCAGGGTGCTTTCGCTGGCGCCGGTGAAGGCGCCGCGACTGTGGCCGAAGAGCTCGCTTTCCATGAGTTCGGCGGTCAGCGACGGGCAGTTGATCGTGACGCAGGATTTCTTCGCGCGTTTACTCCAGCTGTGAATGGCTTGGGACAGTTCGCCCTTGCCAGTACCGGATTCACCAAGAATCAGGATATTGGCATCGGTCGTGGCAACCTGGCGGGCGGTTTCGAGTACCACTTTCATGGCCGGGCTGTGGGAGTCCAGACCATCCTTGGGCTTGCGCACTTCACCTTCCAGGGCTTCCAGTCGCGCTGACAGTTGCCGCACTTCCAGTTGCTTGGCGGTTGCCAGGCGCAATTGATCGGGGCTGCACGGTTTGACCAGATAGTCGGCGGCACCGGCCTGGATCGCATCCACCGCCGTGTCGACGGCCGAGTGCGCAGTGACGATCACCACCCGCATCCAGGGCGCCTGGATACGCATCTGGGCCAGCACATCGAGGCCGTTGTCTTCACCCAGACGCAAATCGAGGAAGCACAGGTCGAAGACCTGTCGCTGCAACAGGGTTTCCGCCTGCGCGGCGCTGGTAGCGGTGGCCACGCTGTAGCCTTCGTCTTCAAGGCAATAACGGAAGGTACGCAGGATAGCGGACTCATCATCCACCAGCAGAATGCGGCCTTGATGCTCAGTGGCTGATTCCATTTTCCTGCGCTCCTTAATGAATGATCTTTATTTAGGCCCGGAAAAATCGGGCAAGTTGCATGATTGATTCTGAGCCATTGCTGTCATGGCAGAGTAGCTTTCATCCGATGTATCGGTTAGCCACCCGGTTATGCGGGTCTTTTAGTAGATGCCCGGTTCCTGACAGTGGACAGTATGTATTTCTGACATCCGCGCCCTTCTCTCAATTCAAAAAATTTACACCTTCCCTTCAAGTGAATCGTGCAATACGCACGACTGCACCCGTGGCATCGTGCAGGATGCGTGCGAAGTGATTTCTTTTGTGTACATAAGGTATTGAAATAAAAGGAGAATATTTCGAGCCAAAGCTGGCATGCGGGCTGCAGTTGTCTGGTTAACCAGGGCATTCAAAAACAAACGCCCGCTATCGAATACCGACCCGAGTGGTAGGAGCTCCAGGATGAACCGTCAACGTGCCGCCCGCCTGCACCTGTCGCCTGTGCATATCTTGCAAGGACTGTTTGCTGTTCTGGCGCTGTTGATCACCTTGATCGGCGGCCAGCAGTTTCTGCGCTGGGAGCAGAGTCAGCAGTTGGAAGCGCCATTCCTGTCGACTCCGCATCCGGCCCAAACCCATTTCAGCGCTGTCGGCAGCGATCAGGCCTATGGCCCCCCGATACGCATGATGGATGTCGACCAGGCCGGGCCTGTGGGTGAGATGCGTCATCAAGAGCGTTGGGTGTTCTAGGCAAAACCTCCGCCGCACCCGATGCGCCGGGAAACGCAGCACCTCTAAACACAAGTGTAAGGAGAATCACCATGTTGAGCTGGGCAATCACATTCCTGATCATCGCCATCGTCGCCGCCGTACTGGGCTTCGGTGGCATCGCGGGCACCGCCACGGGTATCGCCAAGATTCTGTTTGTCGTGTTCCTGGTGATGTTCATTGCCTCCTTCTTCTTTGGCCGTCGCGGTCGAGGCTGATATGAGAGGAGGCCACGGCGCCTCCTTCCACCTGCGTCACCTGAGGAAGGCTGGCGCATGACCAAGGGGTCGGGACGTTCTGCCTGTTTCAGGGGCGGAGTGACCTACGGGTACAGGGAGGTGCTTGCGCAAGGGCCGGGTCAGGAGAAGCTGCTGCGCAAGTTCGCCGGACCGCCATGGCTCGACGGACTTGCGAAGGGCTTGATCACGCAACACATTGAAATAGAGCACTTGTCTCGGTTTCACCAGTGTTATCGCTTCCTTGTCCTTGTTACGTCGCAAAATACTTTTCCTGGTGTTTCACCAGCGACCGTATATCGAGAAAAATCCATTTTCTTTGGCCGTGATTTTTTGCTTCGCCCTGCGGGATTCTGCTGAAAAATCAACGCTCAGCCACTGCTCAAAAAACATTCAATCTGCTCTGTGATGACCGGTTCACGGCACTTATGCCTGCTGAAATGTCGCATTCGAACCGATTGCGACGTCGCTTTCGGTAAAAAAACCTCATGCCGATTCGGCATGGGGTAGGCGTTTACGGCATTAGACGGCGCCCCCTTGCATCGGAATAGTTGCGCCTTTTTTCGCCTGCCAGAGAGCCGTCAACACGCGTTCCGGGGCACCTTATACGGGGGGTAGATGCACTGGACTTTTTCGCCATAAGCGTTCCAGTTCATGCATTTCCCTGAGTCAAACAACAAGTAAGGGTAAAGATATGAAGAAGGCAAAGCTTAGCCTCGCCTGGCAGATCCTCATCGGTCTGGTATTGGGGATTGCAATCGGTGCGCTGCTCAACCATTTCAGTGCCGAAAAAGCCTGGTGGATCAGCAACGTCCTGCAACCGGCAGGCGATATCTTTATCCGTCTGATCAAGATGATCGTGATTCCGATCGTCATTTCCTCTTTGATCGTCGGCATTGCCGGCGTCGGTGACGCCAAGAAGCTGGGGCGCATCGGCTTCAAGACCATCATCTACTTCGAGATCGTCACCACCATCGCCATCGTGGTCGGCCTGCTGCTGGCCAACCTGTTCCATCCGGGTGCCGGCATCGACATGAGCACCCTGGGCACTGTGGACATTTCCAAGTACCAGGCCACAGCGGCTGAGGTTCAGCATGAACATGCGTTCATCGAAACCATCCTCAACCTGATCCCGTCGAACATCTTCGCGGCCATGGTTCGCGGCGAAATGCTGCCGATCATCTTCTTCTCTGTATTGTTCGGTCTCGGTTTGTCGAGCCTGCAGGCGGACCTGCGCGAGCCGCTGGTGAAGATGTTCCAGGGCGTATCGGAAAGCATGTTCAAGGTCACTCACATGATCATGAACTACGCCCCGATCGGCGTGTTCGCACTGATCGCGGTGACCGTTGCCAACTTCGGCTTCGCGTCGCTGATACCGCTGGCCAAACTGGTGATCCTGGTTTACGTCGCCATCGCCTTCTTCGCTTTCGTGATCCTGGGCTTGATCGCTCGCCTGTTCGGCTTCTCGGTGATCAAACTGATGCGCATCTTCAAGGATGAGCTGGTACTGGCCTACTCCACCGCCAGCTCCGAAACCGTGCTGCCGCGCGTGATCGAGAAGATGGAAGCCTACGGCGCGCCGAAAGCCATTTGCAGCTTCGTGGTGCCGACCGGTTACTCGTTCAACCTCGACGGTTCGACCCTGTACCAAAGCATTGCGGCGATCTTCATTGCCCAGCTGTATGGCATCGACCTGTCGATCAGCCAGCAACTGCTGCTGGTACTGACATTGATGGTCACCTCCAAAGGCATCGCTGGCGTACCCGGCGTGTCCTTCGTGGTACTGCTGGCCACCTTGGGCAGCGTCGGTATTCCACTGGAAGGCCTGGCGTTCATCGCCGGTGTCGACCGCGTCATGGACATGGCCCGTACCGCACTGAACGTGATCGGCAACGCTCTGGCCGTTCTGGTTATCGCTCGTTGGGAAGGCATGTACGACGATGCCAAGGGCCAGCGCTACTGGAACTCCCTGCCGCACTGGCGCAGCAAGGAAAAGCTGCCGATGGGTGAAGTTTCCAAGAACTGATGCAACACCCCTTGCGGGAGCGGTGCAGGCAATAACAGACAAACCCCGGAGAAATTCGGGGTTTGTCGTTTCTGGTCACCCCGCTATCATTCGCGGATCTTTTGGGGGATTTGACTGATGCTCAATGGCCTGTGGCTTGGCTTCTTCATCGTGGCCGCCGTATCGGCGCTGGCCCAGTGGCTGATTGGCGGTAATGCCGGGATATTCGCGGCGATGGTGGAAAGCATTTTTGCCATGGCCAAGCTATCGGTCGAAGTCATGGTGCTGCTGTTCGGCACCCTCACCCTCTGGCTCGGTTTTCTGCGCATTGCCGAGAAAGCCGGGATCGTCGAATGGTTGGCCAAGGCCTTGGGGCCGCTGTTTTTGCGCCTGATGCCTGAAGTCCCGCCTGGTCATCCGGCCATCGGCCTGATCACCCTCAACTTCGCCGCCAATGGCCTGGGTCTGGACAACGCCGCCACGCCGATCGGCCTCAAGGCCATGAAGGCGCTGCAAGAACTCAACCCCAGCGCGACCGTCGCCAGCAACGCACAGATTCTGTTCCTGGTGCTCAACGCCTCCTCGCTGACCCTGCTGCCGGTGACCATCTTCATGTATCGCGCCCAGCAAGGCGCACCTGACCCGACGCTGGTGTTCCTGCCGATCCTGCTGGCGACCAGTTGCTCGACCATTGTCGGCTTCCTGGCGGTGGCGTTCATGCAACGTTTGCGCATCTGGGACCCTGTAGTGCTGGCCTACCTGATCCCCGGCGCCCTCGCCCTCGGTGCTTTCATGGCATTGCTGGCGACCCTTTCGGCGACCGCGCTGGCTGGCTTGTCATCAATCCTCGGCAACCTGACGCTGTTTGGACTGATCATGCTGTTTCTACTGATCGGTGCGCTGCGCAAAGTGAAGGTCTACGAGGCCTTCGTTGAAGGTGCCAAAGAGGGTTTCGACGTCGCCAAGAACTTGCTGCCCTACCTGGTGGCGATGCTCTGCGCCGTGGGTGTTCTGCGGGCCTCCGGTGCGCTGGACTTCGGTCTGGACGGGATTCGCCATCTGGTGGCATGGGCCGGCTGGGACACGCGCTTCGTCGATGCGCTGCCGACAGCGATGGTCAAACCCTTCTCCGGTAGCGCCGCCCGGGCGATGTTGATTGAAACCATGAAGACCTCGGGCGTAGACAGCTTCCCGGCGCTGGTGGCGGCAACGGTCCAGGGCAGTACAGAAACGACGTTCTATGTCCTGGCGGTGTACTTCGGCGCCGTGGGCATCCAGCGCGCACGCCATGCGGTTGGCTGCGCATTGCTGGCGGAGCTTGCCGGGGTGCTGGGTTCAATCGGGGTTTGCTACTGGTTCTTTGGTTGATGGGTGCCGTCAGCCAGAGTTTTCAGCGCTGCTTTGCGCTGGTCCATGGGCAAGGCGCCGAGTTTCTCCACGGCCGCATAAAACTGCAGCCAGTTACCATCCACCTGATGGAACAGCGCGGTAAATGCCGGTACCCATTGATCGTACAAGCCAAACGGCAATAGCCGGGCATTGTTCATGGGGGCATAGATCCAGGCGTCGTAGCGTTTGTCTCCAGCCCACTGACGGTCGCGTATTTGCCGGTACTCGCTGCGCAAGCGCTCGAACTCGGCCGCCTTGCGCTGGCGCATTTGTTCGGTGGGCAATGGCAAGGTGTAGAGCAGTTCCAGTCGGGTGCGGGTCTTGAGCACCAACTCGGTGAACTGCTCGCGCTGACGCGCCTGCGCATCGTTATCCGGTGGCAGGTCGCGGTAGGCGCGCCACTGGCGAGTACCTTCCTGCTCGACGAAGGTGGCAAAGGATTCGTTGAACTCCGTGTCGTCCTTCACATAGAAACGTTGATGGGCCAACTCGTGAAAGATCAGCGTGGCCAGTCGCTCATCGCCCCAGCCCATCATCGAACTGATGATTGGGTCATTGAACCAGCCAAGCGTCGAGTACGCTTCGACGCCACCAATCGACACGTCCATGCCCTGTAAGCGTTGCACAGCCGCTTCGCCGCGGGCTGCGCTCTGGCTGTAGTAACCGCGGTAGGCCACACAACCGGCAACGGGGAAACAGTGGTTTGCGGGCTTGAGGGAAAATTCCGGCGTGGCGAAGACATTCCAGACGACGAAGGGACGCCCAATGTCGGCGTACAAGCGGTAACTCTGGTTATCCGGCAGGTGCAATTGCCGACTGGCGAACGTTCGGGCTTTTTGCGATTGCTCCAGGTGTGTACGCAGTTTTTCATCGCGCGCCGGGTCGGCAATCACGTTGGAAACAGGCTCCCTGGCCCGTAGCAACTGCAGTTGGCCGCTGGCCAATTGGCTGTAATAGCTGACGCTGGCGCAACCGTTGAGCAACAAAAACAACACACTCGGAAACAAAACGCGAAATACGCGATCAAGTAACCCAAGGCTAGGAAGCGGCCTGAACACAATAATTCTTCCTTGGAGAGTCTTTGCACAAGACTATCCCGCTTGATTGGAGCTCCGCTATGCGCATGTTGATACTGACGGGTGGCCTGCTGTTTCTGGCCGGCTGTGCTGGTTTTGGAATACCTCGCCCTGATCCCGCGCAAGCCTGGATCGACCTGGACTCAAAGCAAGAAGATACGTCGCTGCAGGCGCTGGAGGTCGACAACAAGGCCACTGACGATAAACGCTATTTCGAGGTCCAGCCCGGTAGCCATGAGTTGAGGGTTCGCTATCAATTTTCGGTCCAGCCCACCAACATCGGTCCCGACGCCGAGCCGTTGTGGCGCGATTGTCAGTTGAACGTGAAATTCAACGACTTCAACGCGGGTGAGCGTTATGAGCTACAGGCGGGGAACATTGGTTTTCGGCCTTGGGCGAAACTCTACGATCAGCAGCGAAAAGTGATTGGCCAGGGTAAGCCAGCGGGCTGCCAAGGTACCTGATCGGCGTTATGCTAAATGCATAATCCCTTGGGACATTCATCATGCGCAGGTTGATGCTGTTACTCGCCGCCAGTGTTGTTGCCGGTTGTCAGAGTCCGATGCCGGCGGCTAATCCGAAGATGGCCTGGGTCGAATTCTCTACGCCCTTCCCTAACGACAAGTTGTTGATGGCCGAACGACTGGATAAACAGCGCCTGCCTGACGGGCGTTACTTTGAGGTCACACCGGGCAGCCACGAACTGATCGTCCGTTTCGACTTTGAAGTACCCGGTGGTGGCGGATTGAGCATGATGAACGGCCCCTCTGAACGGATCTGCTACCTGACCATCAATTACGATCATTTCGAAGCCGGTCAGCGTTATGTGCTCCAAGGCCGCTCAATCGCCTTCATACCCGAGGCCCGGCTGTACAACGCCAAGCGCGAGATCGTCGCTGAAGATCGGGAGTCCTACTGCCTGATGTGAGCTGTCAGCGGTCGTTCTTCTGGTAGATGATTTTTTTGGTGCCGTTTTCGCACGAGCCCACGACCATGTTCTGGTCGTGTACCTCGTCGTTGGTGACGATTTCAAGCGTGTAGGCAGTGACGCCACTGGCCTGAATCTTGGCTTCGATCTCGGCCTTGAGTTCTTCGCAGGGCTTCGGTGCTGCGAGGGCCGAAGTGGCCAGTGCGCAACAGATAACCGCCAGGGCAAAACGTTTCATGGTTGAAGCTCCTTTGAGGCAGCACGCATATTCATGGGGTTTTGCTGCTGTCATTTATTCGACCATAGTTTTAGCGGGCAAATCTGCCACGGCGCAAAAAAGATCGCAGCCTTGAGCACCTTTTGCCGAATGATCCCGGCAGGTTGTACAAAGCAGCGATCATTTATGTTCAACAAGCATCCAGCCGACCAATGTTGCCTCCAGGCTGATCTTCGCATTCAGCACCCCGGACACCGGACAGCCCTCTTTGGCCATACCGAGGATCATGGAAAACGCCATGACGATAGACGGTGGCGCAATGTTCACCTCGTCCGATCAGTCTGCTTTTTTCGCGGGATTTTTTACCTGGCTATTGAAACTCGGGTATATGCCCACATTGCATGAACACGCTTTTGGATTCGGCAGGTTTGCGTTCGCAAGAACAAACCTGCGCCCTCAATTGGAGAAGCAGGTTCATGAAACGACTGTCCGATATCAAGTTCTCGACCCTCGATCTGGTGCCGGTGCGCGAGAACGGCAGCGCGGCCCAGTCGCTGCGCAACTCGCTGGACCTGGCGCAGCACGTCGAGAAGTTCGGTTACAACCGCTTCTGGGTGGCTGAGCACCACAACATGGACGGCATCGCCAGCTCCGCGACATCGGTGCTGCTCGGTTATCTGGCCGGTGGTACGTCGACCATTCGTGTCGGTTCAGGTGGGGTGATGTTGCCCAACCATGCACCGCTGGTGATTGCCGAGCAGTTCGGCACCCTGGAAAGCCTTTATCCGGGCCGGATTGATCTGGGCCTGGGGCGTGCCCCCGGTTCCGACCAGATGACCGCACGTGCGCTGCGCCGCGAACGCTCCGGCAGCGCCGACGATTTCCCGGAAGATGTGGCGGAACTGGTGCGCTATCTTGGGCCACGTACTCCGGATCAACGCATCATCGCCATGCCGGGAACCGGAACCAATGTGCCGGTCTGGTTGTTGGGGTCGAGCCTGTTCAGCGCGCAACTGGCCGGTGAACGCGGTTTGCCCTACGCCTTCGCTTCACATTTTGCACCGCGCTACATGCATGAAGCGATTCGGGTCTACCGCAATCACTTCAAGCCGTCAGCCGTTTTGGACAAGCCCTACGTGATGCTCGGTGTGCCATTGGTGGCAGCCGATACCGATGAGCAGGCCGATTACCTGGCGACTTCGGTGTTCCAGCGGATTCTCGCCCTGATGCGTGGCCAAAGCCTGGTACAGCGCCCGCCGGTGAAGAGCATGGACGGCCTGTGGCTGCCCCATGAGAGAGAGGCCGTGCACGATTTCCTTGGGCTGGCCATGATCGGCAGCCCGCAGAAAATCCGCGCCAAACTCGAGGTCCTGATTGAGCAGACCCAGGCTGACGAGCTGATTTTCACCTGTGACCTGTACGAACATTCGGATCGCGTGCATTCCTACGAGTTGCTGGCGCAGGTCATACGAGGCTGATACTCAAACGCCGGGCGTAAAAAAGCCGACACCGCGGTGTCGGCTTTTTTCAGGCGAAATTCTGCCTACTTTTTATAGACGATCACTTTGGCGCCCGCTTCGCATTTGCCAACAACTTTCCCACCGGCAGCGGCACCTTTATCGACAATCTCCAGCGAATAACCGGCAACGCCCTTGGCATCAAGTTTCGCTGCGATTTCGGCTTTCAGCTCTTCGCATGGCTTGCCGCCCGCCAATGCGGTCCCCGCAAGGCTCAACAAACCTACTGCCAACATAAACTTCTTCATCGGTTGCATTCCCTGGTCGGATCATAGGGGGGTAACCAGCCGTCAGCCGGACGCACTCATGTCGCGCATTGCCATTCCCTATGGCATTCGGCAGGCGTGCAAGTTCAGAAGACTAGCCCAAAGTCAGCTACTGGCAATCCGAAACCCGACTTTCAAGGTCACCTGAAAGTGCGCAGCCTTGCCGTCCCTGATGTGTCCACGGGTCTCGGTCACTTCGAACCATTCCATGTACTTGAGGCTTTTGCTGGCTTCGGCCAGCGCGTTGTTGATCGCATCTTCGATACTGCTGGTGGACGAGCCGACCAGCTCGACTTTCTTGTAGGTGTGATGGTCAGACATGGCGTTCTCCTCGGCGTGTGAATTACAGCCTAGCAGTGATTTTTCCTATTTCTTGTGTTGGTCGTTCTCTGGATGAAGTTCAGATTTTCTGCACTTTCTCGCACCCCTGAAGTCCCAACCCACACACGCCACTCATCACCAATGCAGGAGAGCCACCATGGCCAACACCTCGTTACGCAAAGCCTCATTGCAAAGCATGGAAGCCGAGATCGAGAGTCTGCTCAAGTCTTTGGAAAGCCTGAAGGACGACGCCTCGGACGAGTCGCGTAAAACCCTCAAGACCCTGAAAAGCAACGCCGAGAATGCCTTGAGGCACTCGCGCCATCTGCTTGCCGATGCCTATGAAGAGGTCAAGGTCAAAACCCGCGAAACCGGGATTGCCACCCGCGACTACGCCCAGGAACACCCCTGGACAACAGCCGGTGTCGCCGTGGGGGCATTGGGCCTGCTGGCCGCTTATCTGTTGTGCAAGCGTGATTAATCCGCTCGACGCAGCTCGTTCTTGAGCCACTGAGCCAGTTGCCGGGCGCGCCCGTCCGCGGCGCGCTTGGGTAGCCACAACGCCAGTTGTGCCGGGGTTTCACTGAAGCCCCATGGTGCAACCAGGCGGCCGGCCTTCAAGTCCTCCGCCACCAAGGGTTCGGGGGCAATCGCCACGCCCAGGCCTGCGACGGCGGCTTCGAGCAAGTAATACAGATGTTCAAATCCCTGACCGTACTTCAACGCCCTGGCGTCGAGGCCGCGTGGTTGCGCCCAGCTCGGCCAGGCTTGCGGGCGTGAAGTGGTGTGCAGCAAGGGTTCGCTCAGCAGTGCAGTTTCCGGTGCTTGCCTGAGCCGTTCATAACCGGCGGACCGAGGGCTCATGACCGGACCGATACGTTCGCTGGCCAGCTCAAAAACCTGCATGTCCGCCGGCCAGGGTGGCTCGGCAAAGACCAGCAAGGCATCCAGCCCCGGTCTTCGCGGATCAAGATCGCCTTCTCCGGCCGACAGGTGCAGGCGCAAGTCCGGAAGGTCGGCATTGAGTCTGCCCAGTCGCGGGATAAACCAGCGCGCCAACAGGCTTCCCGAGCAACCGAGTACGAACGGGGCATCGGCTGTGCTTTGTGTGAGTTCGGCGCAAACACTGCGCAGGCGCTCGAAGGCTTCGCTGCTGGCGTCACGCAGGCGCAACCCGGCATCTGTGAGTTTCAGGCCGCGACCGTCCTTGATGAACAGGCTCACGCCCAAGTGTTCTTCGAGGACTTTCAATTGCCGGCTGACGGCCCCATGGGTGACGTGCAACTGCTCGGCCGCCTGACTGACGCTGTTCAAGCGGGCAGTGGCTTCGAAGGCGCGAAGCGCGTTCAGCGGTGGAAGGTCATGGCTCATGGGATCTGTGAGTTTTTCTGACAGGTTGTGGCGATCTTATCGGTTTTCAGGCCGGGGCGTCAGGGGTAGAGTTAAGCCCACTATCTCTTTATGCATCACTTCACGCATTCAACTGGAGCGCCAAATGACCCAGACTAATCTGCGCAACGGCCCTGATGCCAACGGCCTGTTTGGCGCGTTCGGTGGCCGCTACGTTGCCGAAACCCTGATGCCGTTGATCCTCGACCTGGCTCGTGAATATGAGTTGGCCAAGGAAGATCCTGCATTCAAGGAAGAACTGGCCTACTTCCAGCGCGACTACGTCGGCCGTCCGAGCCCACTGTACTTCGCCGAGCGTCTGACCGAGTTCTGTGGCGGCGCGAAGATCTACCTCAAGCGCGAAGAGCTGAACCACACCGGCGCGCACAAGATCAACAACTGCATCGGCCAGATCCTGCTGGCGCGGCGCATGGGCAAGAAACGCATCATTGCCGAGACCGGCGCCGGCATGCACGGTGTAGCCACGGCCACCGTCGCTGCGCGTTTCGGTCTGGATTGCGTGATCTACATGGGCACCACTGACATCGAACGTCAGCAGGCCAACGTGTTTCGCATGAAGCTGCTGGGCGCCGAGGTTATCCCGGTGGTGGCCGGCACCGGCACCCTGAAGGATGCGATGAACGAAGCCCTGCGTGACTGGGTGACGAACGTCGACAGCACCTTCTACCTGATCGGCACCGTGGCTGGTCCGCACCCTTACCCGGCAATGGTTCGCGACTTCCAGGCCGTGATCGGCAAGGAAACCCGTGAGCAGCTGCAAGCCCAGGAAGGCCGCCTGCCGGACAGCCTGGTGGCGTGCATTGGTGGCGGCTCCAACGCCATGGGGCTGTTCCACCCGTTCCTTGACGACAAGAGCGTCGAGATCATCGGCGTCGAAGCTGCCGGTTACGGCATCGAGACCGGCAAGCATGCGGCCAGCCTGAATGGCGGCGTACCGGGTGTGCTGCACGGCAACCGCACCTTCCTGCTGCAGGACGACGATGGCCAGATCATCGATGCTCACTCGATCTCTGCCGGCCTCGACTACCCGGGCATCGGTCCGGAACATGCCTGGTTGCACGACATCGGTCGCGTCCAGTACACCTCGGTGACTGACGACGAGGCTCTTGCCGCGTTCCACCAATGCTGCCGCCTGGAAGGGATCATCCCTGCCCTGGAAAGCGCCCATGCCCTGGCTGAAGTCTTCAAGCGCGCACCGAAGCTGCCGAAGGATCACCTGATGGTGGTCAACCTGTCCGGCCGTGGCGACAAAGACATGCAGACCGTAATGCACCACATGGAACACTCTCAACAAGAGCAATCGAAGCAGGAGAAACACTGATGAGCCGCCTGCAAACGCGTTTTGCCGAACTCAAGGAACAGAACCGCGCCGCCCTGGTGACCTTCGTGACCGCTGGCGACCCGGGCTATGACACGTCCCTGGCGATCCTCAAAGGCTTGCCGGCAGCGGGCGCCGATGTGATCGAGCTGGGCATGCCCTTCACCGATCCGATGGCCGACGGTCCGGCGATCCAGCTCGCCAACATCCGTGCTCTGGCTGCCAAACAGAACCTGGCGAAAACCCTGCAAATGGTTCGCGAGTTCCGCCAGGACAACAACGAAACGCCGCTGGTGCTGATGGGGTACTTCAACCCGATCCACATGTACGGCGTACCGCGCTTCATTGCCGAAGCCAAAGAGGCCGGCGTTGACGGCCTGATCGTGGTCGACCTGCCGCCTGAACATAACGGTGAGCTGTGTGATCCGGCACAGGCTGCCGGCCTGGACTTCATCCGTCTGACCACCCCGACCACCGACGATGTGCGTCTGCCGACCGTTCTCAATGGCAGCTCCGGTTTCGTCTACTACGTTTCGGTGGCCGGTGTGACCGGCGCCGGCGCCGCCACGCTGGAACACGTCGAGGAAGCGGTCGCCCGTCTGCGCCGCCATACCGATCTGCCGATCAGCATCGGTTTCGGTATCCGGACTCCGGAACAGGCAGCGTCCATCGCTCGTCTGGCTGATGGTGTGGTGGTGGGCTCGGCGTTGATCGACCAGATCGCCAATGCGGCAACCGCGGAACAGGCAGTCGACGGTGTATTGAGCCTTTGCTCGGCATTGGCCGACGGCGTGCGTAAAGCCCGCGTCAGCTGAGGGTAAAGTTTCTGATACAGAGGAATTAGAGCCTCGCAGCACAGACTAAACAGCAAGACCGAGGGCTTCAGGACTGCGTTCTGAAGCCCTTTTTGCTGTGTGTATTGCGAGGAAAGACCTGATGAAAATGTCGAAACGCCTGATGGCCAGCCTCGGTGTGTTGCTGCTCGGCGCGACCCTGCAGGCCAATGCTGATCAGCACGACGATCACGGCCATTACGATAACCATGGTGACTATCGTGGCGATGATCACCGAGGCCCGCAGGACTACCATCGCGGTGGGCCACCACCATGGGATTTCGCTCCTGTTCGCCAGACGATCCACGACAATCATGTGTATTTCGTCCGCGGTGCACCGCCGCCACCGGGTGTCATCGTGGTGCGTGGCAGGCCGCTGCCTCGGGGCTATTACGGCGAGCGCCTGGATAACCGCGCGTTGAGCCGGTTGCCCTATTACCCGGGCTACGAATGGCGTCGCGCGGGCGCGGACGTTGTGCTGATCGCCGCGGGAACAGGGATTGTCTATGAGGTTCTGCAGGGGGTTCTGTACTGACGGATCGGTCATTGGGCTGAGCCTTGAACCCCTGTAGGAGCGAGCTTGCTCGCGAAAAGACCATCAGTTTCAACATCCTTGTTGACTGATACACCTTCGCGAGCAAGCTCGCTCCTACATACAGGTTGCGGGGGTCAGGGCAACTCTATCCCGCCCGACGCCTTGTGCAGTTTGCGCAAGTGCTCGCCAATCTGTTTCACGTTGGCCTCGTTGGCGGCCATTTCGGCGGCGCGGCTCGGTTCAAGCAACGCCCTCACTTCCCTGTCCAGATCCCCGGACAACGCCAGGAGCTGCTTCTGGCGCTGGCTGGTTTCAGCTTCCAGATGCTGCCACTCGCTCGCCTGCGGCAAGCCATAACCGTTGGTGCCCAGTAGCTCCGCCGGGCGGCTGAGGAAGCCACTGTTGGCGAGAATGTCCTTGAGCGTCTCGTTGGCCTTGTCCATGCCGCCATTCTTCAGCTCTCGGGCGCCCAGATAACGCTGCTTCACTTCATCCTGGGCCAATAGCAACTGTCGACGGAAACTCGCTTGCTCCAGCAGAAGCAACGCCGCACTGGTGCGCAAATCGGCCTGCTCGAACCATTGCCGACGCTCCTGGGCTTTCAGGTCCAGCCAGTCTTCGACGGTTTCCTGCTTGATCGGCAATTGCTTTTTCAGTATCTCGAACATGGCTTGATAGCGATCGCGGAAGGAATCGAAACGATAACCCAGGCGCAAGGCCTCTCGCGGATCGTCCAGCACACTGGTGTCCGCCAGGCCGCGGCCCTTCAGCACTTCCAGCAAACCGTTGGGCATGATGTTGTCGAGTCCCACCAGTTGCGGGTTGTTGGTGCCGCCGCGCAGCAATTTCAGTTCTTCCACCGCGCAGTTGTTTGACAGGAAGAAGTAGTTGCCGTCGTAGCTCCAGTGCATCTCGGCGGCACGCCCCACCACGTCTTCAATCTCTCTGCGCGACAGGTTCAGGGGCACGGAGGCCAGGCTGCGCAGTTCGGTCTTGGTGTATTCGTCGATGACCTGGGACAGCGGCAGGATAAACAGCCGCGACGGGTATTTGCCGACCAGGCCATCCCAGCTCGACAGCTGTACGTCGCCGACGAAGGCGCGGTACGACAGCACCAGATGCTGGTCCAGGTCCAATCGACAATCCGGTCCGCGTGGTCGGCCCGGCGCGCAGATCACCAGGCGCAACATGCTGTGGCCCCAGCGGCTGAACAGGTTCTGGTTAGCTTCGGCCAGCAGGTAGTCAACGGCATAGACCCGCTCCGGATCAACCTGGCCCAAAGGTGTCTTGGCGAAGTCGTTGCCGGCATTGAGGAACGCGAAGGTCTTGCTGCAGGTGTCTGTGGCGGCGGGCGCCCAGCCGAAATGTTCCTTGTAGTAGCGGTAAAGCGCCGGGCGCCGGCAGGCGTAGCTCGGGTCGAGGAGGAAATACTCCATGTTGACCGCGACGAATTCCTTGGGACTGCTGGTTTCGTAGATATCCGGACTGCGGGCAATCTGGCGATTGTGCTGTTCGCGTTCACCACGACGGCCTACGTATTGCTGCCAGCCGGCGAGGTCGAGCAGGCGCGGATCGTCGCTGAGGGTAAAGCGCCGATCGGACTGGCCTCGACATTGATCTGGAATGCCAACCAGCCCTGAGCTGTTGTTGCGCCGGGTGCAGTGCTGAATCAGTTTGCGTTCGGCATCCGGCCACAGGCGCGAGCGATCGTAGATGTGCGTCAGTTCGTGCAACACCGTGGCCAGCAGTTCCTGGCGCACGGTGCCATGGGGGCGATGGGTTTTTGTGGTCGCTGCGCTGCCATCGGTGAGGCCCGTCAGCAGGTTGCGATTCAGGTCGAGCTCGGACACCAGTGATGCCTGGCCGTAGGCGTTGCGCGGCATGTCATCGGTCCAATCGACATCGATGCGTCGATCGAGTTGCTCGATAAAACGTGGCGGCAGTGCCTGCATGGCTTCATCGAGCAACGCCTGGCTGGCGTGCTGTTGCGCGGGCGTCAGACCTTCGGTCTTGAGATGTAACTGAAGGCCTGCGTGGGCCGTGTTGCCAAGCAGCAACAGGGCCCCGGCCAGCAGCCAGGCGCCTGGACGCCTCACAGTGCGAGGATGGCTTCGGCGAGATCCTGGTCACTGGCGTCACGGGCTTCCGGCACGCGGGTGCGCAGCAGGTCGAAAGCGGACTCCAGGTGAGCGCCACGAATGTCGCCATTGCTGGCAACGAAGCTGGCGGCGTCGTCCTGGGCTTCGCGCACGATTTTCGAATCGCGAATGGACGTGGTGGTGTCGGAGGTGAAATCAAGGGTGCGCTGGGTAGCACGGATCAGCATGTTACTGGTGGCAACCAGAGTATGTGCCTGGGTTACATCGGCCAACAGCAGCAGGCCTAAGGTGGCAGCAATCAGCGGGTTACGCATGGAACGACTCCAGAAAAACAGGGATAACTATTGGACGAGAATTGCTTGTGCCAGTTCAAGGTCGCTGGCATGAAGTTTTGCCTGGGTTCGACGCAGATACCGCAGGGCCGACTCCAGTCGTGCGCCTTGCAGTTGGCCGTCACTGGCAACGTATGCGGCCGCATCATCCTGGGCGGCGAGCAGCAGTTTATGGTCGAAGGGAGCGCTGGTCACCAAACTTGTGGCGTAGCCGCTGGCGACGATGCCTTGGGTGGATAGGTTGAAGGCGTCATAGGCGTGGGCTGATCCACAGTAACCAAGGGCAAGAAAGACTGGAGCGATCAAGAGATTCGAAGGAGGACGCATGAGACTCGACAGTTGAAAATGAGTCCCAAGGCTAGCGCAAGGCCCATTCTAGAGCCAGCGCCGAAACATTGGGGCACGCCGAGCGTGCCCCATGTCTGTGCAGTCGTTTAGATTGTCAGGATCGCTTGCGCCAGTTGTGCGTCGCTTGCGTTCAGCTGTGGTGCCTGGTGGCGAATGTGGTCGAGGGCGCTTTCGAGTTTCACGCCGCGGATAGAACCTTCGCTGGCGACGAAGCTGGCAGCGTCGTCACGGGCCGCGAGCACGATCTTGTCATCCTTGAACGACGACGAGACGACGTCGGTGGTCGCATCGGATGTGGCTTTGAGCGCGTTGACGACCGCATCGGTGGTTACGATGAAGCTGGATGCGCTGGCATTGGCAGCCACGGCAAGCAGGGCTGCAGCACTGAGCAGACGAAGACGGGACATGGGGTAACTCCTTAGGGTAAACCAATTGAAAAATGGCGCAGTGTCTGCAAAGTCAGACGCCAAGCGCTTGGCGCTCGCCACGTTCTGGTCTGATATTAGGCCTGAGTGTGTCGGTTCGAACAGCCCGTCATGCAAGCGGGAAGTCAGCGCCAGAACGGTTTATCCAGTTCATTGCTGCGCTCGGCGTGGCTGATGCCAAGATCTGAAAGCTGACGATCATCGAGTTGAGCCAGTAAACGTCGTGTTCTCGCTCTTTCGAGGCTGGCGAAGAGTGCTGTTAACAGATCTCTGGCCCGGTTCAGGCAAGGTCTCGATTGAACTGAAGGCGTGGAAACATCCTGTAAAGAATTCATGGTGCGGTCCCTGTCCTGATCAGTAGAGGTTCCATGCTGGCACCGGTCGAACATCCACTACAGACACACTGCGGCGATATTGTACTCATGCAGTTGTTAGTTTTTTAAAACTGTACTGGTCTTCAGGTTTCCCTACTGTAAGACCGGATTTGACAGGCCAGAACGACAAAACCCGTCGTGGTTTCCCACGACGGGTTTTGTTTTTTCAATTCGGGTTGCTGGCGGTGGACCTTAAGGTCAGAGCCAGCGACGCTAACTTAGCGCCAGAACGGCTTGCTCAGCTCTTCGTAGCGTTGTGCTTCGCTAATCCCGGCGTCGGCCAGCAGACGCGAATCCAGGCGAGCCAGTTGGTGGCGGCTGGTGATGCGGCGCTGCCACAGCATCAGGTTGGCGATAACGCGCAGAGGCAGGGAAGCCTGGGTTTTTGCAGCAGTGTCTTCGAAGAACAGTTCGGAACTGAGTGTACGTTCCATGGTTGACATCCTTCCGCTTGTGGCGGGATTAGGTAGTGGTTTAACTGGTGCCCATGATCCTCTCGTTTGCCTAGTCTCTGTAGATACAGTTCATCTGTATTGTGAGAGCTCAGTTAACTGTTTATAGGGGGTGTACTGGTCGAAATTGAGGTAACTGTACCTATCTGCACTGTTAAGGTGCAAAAGTGCCGTTTTTGTTCGATGGAGTGGTAGTTTTCCCGAGGAAATGACCGGTACAGCAGTACAGTTTTTTTCATATTGCGAAGCGGCAAGAGCAAGCTGGCGAAACTGTGTTTGCGCCAGCTGCTATCTGTAGCAATTACTTCTTCAGCATTTGCCCGGTTTCTTCCAGGTTGATGTGCCAGCTCAGGGCGTCACGCAGGATGTGCGGGGTGTGCCCGCCGATGGCGCACGCGGCGGTAAAGTAATCATTGAGCGCCTGGCGGTAATCCGGGTGCACGCATTTGTCGATGATGACCCGGGCACGCTCCCGAGGCGCGAGGCCTCGCAAGTCTGCCAGGCCCACTTCGGTCACGAGGATGTCGACGTCATGTTCGGTGTGGTCAACGTGACTGACCATCGGCACCACGCTGGAAATTGCACCGCCCTTGGCGATCGACTTGGTCACGAACACAGACAGGTGCGCGTTGCGCGCGAAGTCACCCGAGCCGCCGATACCGTTCATCATCCGCGTGCCGCAGACGTGAGTGGAGTTGACGTTGCCATAGATGTCGAACTCCAGCGCCGTGTTAATGCCGATGATGCCGAGGCGGCGCACGACTTCAGGGTGGTTGGAGATCTCCTGTGGGCGCAGAACCAGTTTGTCCTTGTAGCGCTCCAGATTGCCGAACACGTCGGCATTGCGCCGGCTCGACAGGGTGATCGAGCTGCCCGAAGCAAAGCTCAGCTTCCCGGCGTCGATCAGGTCGAAGGTCGAGTCCTGCAGCACCTCGGAATACATCGTCAGGTCTTCGAACGGCGAGTCGATCAGGCCACACATCACCGAGTTGGCGATGGTACCAATGCCGGCTTGCAGCGGGCCGAGCTTGTTGGTCATGCGTCCGGCGGCCACTTCCTGTTTGAAGAAGTCGATCAGGTGGTCGGCAATGGCCTGGGTCTCGGCGTCCGGTGCCAGCACAGTGGAGGGTGAGTCAGCCTGGTTGGTGACCACGATGGCGACGATTTTTTCCGCTGGGATCGGGATGGCGGTGCTGCCAATGCGGTCGTCGACTTTGACCAATGGAATCGGGGTGCGGGTCGGGCGATAGGTCGGAATGTAGATGTCGTGCAGACCTTCGAGGTTCGGGTTGTGCGCCATGTTGATCTCGACAATCACATGCTTGGCGAAGATCGCGAAGCTGGCCGAGTTGCCCACCGAGGTGGTTGGCACGATATGCCCTTGCTCGGTGATCGCTACGGCTTCAATCACGGCAATGTCCGGCAGCTTCAATTGCTGGTTGCGCAATTGCTCCACGGTTTCCGACAAGTGCTGGTCGATGAACATGACTTCACCGGCATTGATCGCCTTGCGCAGCGTGCTGTCGACCTGGAATGGCATGCGTCGCGACAGCACGCCAGCTTCGGTCAACTGCTTGTCGAGGTCATTGCCCAGGCTTGCGCCAGTCATCAGGCTGATCTTCAGTGGCGTGACCTTGGCACGCTCGGCCAGCGCCTGAGGGACGGCCTTGGCTTCGCCGGCGCGAGTAAAGCCACTCATGCCGACGGTCATGCCGTCCTCAATCAGAGCGGCAGCGTCGGCAGCGCTCATCACTTTGTCCAACAACGAAGGCAGGCGAATACGGTCACGGTACATGGATTGTTATCTCGGGCAACGGGTAGCAGGACGTGCAGTCTAGTGAATTGCGCCGGCTTCTGTCCCGCTACCAAGGTCGCAATCGAGGCGTCTATTCCGGGCCTTTGAAGCAAAACACCGTTACCGGATCGGTAACAAAAGAATAGTTTGTCCGACGATTTGCGCAAACAAGAACGCCCCGACAAGTCGGGGCGTTCTGTGTGCCGCGCGGGGTTAGTCGACGGCTTTGACCATGTCTTCGATGACCTTTTTAGCGTCACCGAACACCATCATGGTTTTGTCCAGGTAGAACAGTTCGTTGTCCAGGCCGGCATAGCCGCTGGCCATCGAACGCTTGTTGACGATGATGGTCTTGGCCTTGAACGCTTCGAGGATCGGCATGCCGGCAATCGGCGATTTCGGATCGTTCTTGGCGGCCGGGTTGACCACGTCGTTGGCACCCAACACCAGCACCACGTCGGCCTGACCGAACTCGGAGTTGATGTCTTCCATCTCGAACACCTGGTCGTAAGGCACTTCGGCCTCGGCCAGCAATACGTTCATGTGCCCAGGCATACGACCGGCAACCGGGTGGATCGCATACTTCACGGTCACGCCGCGATGGGTCAGCTTCTCGGTCAGTTCCTTCAGCGCATGCTGCGCCCGTGCTACCGCCAGGCCGTAGCCCGGAACGATGATCACGGTATCGGCGTTGGTCAGCAGGAAGGTGGCGTCGTCGGCAGAGCCGGATTTCACCGGGCGGGCCTCCTTGGCGCCTGCCGGCCCCGCGTCCGCTGTATTGCCGAAACCGCCGAGCAGTACATTAAAGAAGGAGCGGTTCATCGCCTTGCACATGATGTACGAGAGGATCGCACCGGACGAACCTACCAGCGAACCCGCGATGATCAGCATCGAGTTGTTCAGCGAGAAGCCGATACCCGCCGCTGCCCAGCCGGAGTAGCTGTTGAGCATCGACACCACCACGGGCATGTCGGCGCCGCCGATCGGGATGATGATCAGTACGCCGAGCACGAAGGCCAGCGCCAGCATCACGCTGAAAGCGGTGTAGTCGCCGGTGAGCATGAAAGTCACGCCCAGTGCCAGTGTGGCCAGGCCCAGCAGCAGGTTCAGCTTGTGCTGACCGCCGAACTGTACCGGTGCACCTTGGAACAGGCGGAACTTGTACTTGCCCGCCAGCTTGCCGAAGGCAATGACCGAACCGGAGAAGGTGATCGCACCGATGGCTGCGCCGAGGAACAGCTCCAGGCGGTTACCGGCCGGGATCGCATCGCCGAGGTTCTGGACGATGCCCAGCGACTGTGGCTCGACTACCGCGGCCACGGCGATGAACACCGCCGCCAGGCCGATCATGCTGTGCATGAAGGCGACCAGTTCGGGCATCTTGGTCATTTCAACGCGTTTGGCCATGATCGTACCGACAGTGCCGCCGATCAGCAGGCCGACGATCACGTAGACGATACCGTCATGGGCCAATTCGGCACCGAGCTTGTAGATCAGGCCGACCGTGGTGAGGATCGCCAGGCCCATGCCGAGCATGCCGAACAGGTTGCCGCGACGCGATGTGGTTGGGTGCGAGAGGCCCTTGAGCGCCTGGATGAAGCAGACCGAGGCGATCAAATACAGGGAAGTAACCAGGTTCATGCTCATGCTTGCTGCACCTCAGCCTTTACTTCCGCGGCTTTGGCTGCCGGAGCTTTTGCCGGAGCCGCTTTCTTCTTGAACATTTCCAGCATGCGGCGGGTCACCAGGAAACCACCAAACACGTTGACCGCGGCCAAGGCCACGGCCAAGGTGCCCATGGTCTTGCCCAGCGGGGTCACGGTGAGGGCGGCGGCGAGCATGGCGCCGACGATCACGATGGCCGAAATGGCGTTGGTGACAGCCATCAGAGGCGTGTGCAGTGCAGGTGTAACGTTCCAGACCACGTGGTAGCCGACATAGATAGCCAGCACGAAGATGATCAGGTTGTAGATACCGTGAGAGATCAGCATGTCTTCCATTGTTTTTATCCTCAGCCGTTCTTGCGCACGATCTGGCCGTCGCGGCACATCAGGCACGCGGCGACGATATCGTCTTCAAGGTTGATCACCAGTTGTCCTTCTTTATCGAACAACAGTTTCATGAAGTCCAGCAGGTTGCGTGCATACAGCGCCGAAGCATCGGCCGCCACTGCGCCAGCCAGGTTGGTCGGGCCAACGATGGTCACGCCATTTTCGACGACCACCTGATCGGCCACGGTCAGCGGGCAGTTACCGCCCTGGGCTGCCGCGAGGTCGATGACCACCGAGCCCGGTTTCATCTGTGCCACGGTTTCCGCGCTCAACAGCGTCGGTGCCTTGCGGCCCGGGATCAGTGCTGTGGTGATGACGATGTCAGCCTGCTTGGCGCGCTCGTGCACAGCCGCGGCCTGGCGCTGCATCCAGCTGGCTGGCATTGGGCGGGCGTAACCGCCGACACCAACGGCGCATTCACGCTCTTCGTCGGTCTCGTAAGGCACGTCGACGAACTTGGCGCCGAGGGATTCGATCTGCTCTTTTACCGCCGGACGCACGTCAGACGCTTCGATCACCGCACCCAGGCGTTTCGCGGTAGCGATTGCCTGCAAACCGGCCACGCCGGCACCGAGAATCAGCACGCGCGCCGCTTTCACGGTGCCCGCAGCGGTCATCAGCATTGGCATGAAACGCGGATAGTAGTGCGCGGCCAGCAACACGGCTTTATAGCCGGCAATGTTGGCTTGCGAGGACAGCACATCCAGGCTTTGGGCGCGGGAGGTGCGAGGCGCGGCTTCCAGGGCAAAGGCGGTAATCCCGCACTCGGCCAGCTTGGCGATGGTTTCGTTGCTGAACGGGTTGAGCATCCCCACCACAACGGTGCCGCTTTTAATCAGCGTCAGCTCGCTGTCGCTGGGAGCGACCACCTTCAAGATCAGCTCTGCACCAAACGCGTCATTGGCGCTGCCAATGGTTGCGCCTGCCGCTTCATAAGCACTGTCGACAACGCTGGCATTAACGCCTGCGCCGCTTTGTACAGTGACCTTATGACCCTGGCTGATCAGCTTCTTGATGGTTTCCGGGGTTGCAGCAACCCGTGTTTCACCGGTCTGGGTTTCGAGAGGAACACCAATGTGCACGTCAAATCTCCTGCGTGATCTTATTGAGTAAACCCATGCACTACGGATGGTGCGGCTGGGGCGGCCGATCAGCACGGTCCCGCCAAATCAGGGCGGGGCGCGGCATTTTGCAGGCGAACTTTGTGCCCTTCAAGGGATTATGACGGGTGACGAAAAATTAACTACAAGTCACCCCGTGACCGAATGTCGCATCCACCCGGATCAATCCCTTGCAGGCCGTGCTTTTCAAGGATTCTGGCCGAAATTGAAGATTTTACACATCGGCCATATGAATGATGCGGCATCGCTTCGAAATAGTGGCGCAAAGCCGCGTGGGCAGGCGCTTGTGGGACGTTTGTACGACTTCTCGATACAGTTTGCTGTTTTGCGACAAATACGTATATCTGTAGGGTTTATTTTTTGCTGACTACGAGGTCAAGTATCGATTGGGAGTCTTTATCCTTCTAGGCTGTAGCTGTGTGCCTGGTTTACCAGCCAGTCACGAAATGCCTTCAAAGACGCGGATTCGACCTTTCGCTCAGGAATCATCAGGTAATAAGCCTTGATGCTGGACAGTGCTTGCGGGTTGGCGATCACCAGACGTTTTTCTTTCAGCTCCCGTTGAATCAGGAACGGCGGAATCAGGGCAATGCCCATGTCGTGCATGGCCGCTTGGGCGAGCATGGAGAATAGCTCGTAGCGAGGGCCTGTCATGTCTCGCGGCACATTCAGGTGTTGGGAATCGAACCATTGGCGCCAGGCATAGGGGCGTGTGGTTTGTTGCAGAAGAGGCAAGTCGGCGATTTCGCCGGGTGTCAGGCTGGTCTTGTTTCCGAGTAGGTCGGGGCTGCAAACGGGCATCGGATTTTCACCCATCAGCCTGTGGGACTCTGTACCTGACCAATCCGCATCACCGAAGTAGATGGCGGCA
Organism: Pseudomonas sp. GM55; assembly: GCF_000282395.1. Taxonomy (NCBI): domain Bacteria; kingdom Pseudomonadati; phylum Pseudomonadota; class Gammaproteobacteria; order Pseudomonadales; family Pseudomonadaceae; genus Pseudomonas; species Pseudomonas sp. GM55. Next base: position 248,939 of record NZ_AKJJ01000047.1, read on the forward strand.
TCAAAATCAGTATCGGCAAACAGGAACGGCCGTGTGCGGTTGGTCAGGTTGACCGTCACTTCCGGGTGTTTCTGCTGAAAGTCCTTGAGTCGCGGCAGCAGCCATTGGGTGCCGAAGGTCGGAACCACGGCCAACTCAATCACGTTGGTGCCCTGCTGGCCCATCACGGACAAGGTGTCGCGCTCAACCGCATCGAGCTGAGTGGCCACTCGACGGCTGTAAGAGAGCCCGGCTTCCGTCAGCTTGACCCCGCGCCGCGAGCGTCGGAACAGTTCCACGTTGAGGAACTCTTCAAGGCTGGCGATCTGTCGGCAAATCGCCCCTTGGGTCAGCGAAAGTTCCTGGGCGGCCTTGGTGAAGCTCTCGTGGCGCGCTGCGGCCTCGAAGCTGATCAGGGCGGTGGTGCTGGGTATCTTTCTGCGCATGTACGTCAACCTCACTAATACATCGCATAAAAGCTATTTTGCGACGTTTCGGAGTGAGAAATTAGCACAACAGTATGCGAAATCCTCGTTTGCCGTAGCGCTGATCCGGGCCTAGGATCAGTCCACGTTATTTGACCCGATTCGAGAGGACGCACTCATGGGCGGTAAAGCTAGCTTCAACTGGATCGATCCCCTGCTGCTGGATCAACAGCTCACTGAAGAAGAACGCATGATTCGCGACACGGCTGCGCAGTTCGCTCAGCAGAGCTTGGCGCCGCGCATTCTTGAAGCTTTCCGCCATGAGAAGACCGATCCGGCGATCTTCCGCGAAATGGGCGAGGTGGGTCTGTTGGGCGCAACCATCCCCGAGCAGTACGGCGGCAGCGGCCTGAATTACGTCAGCTACGGCCTGATCGCCCGTGAAGTCGAGCGTATCGACTCCGGCTACCGCTCGATGATGAGCGTGCAGTCCTCGCTAGTGATGGTGCCAATCAATGAATTCGGTACCGAAGCCCAGAAGCAGAAGTACCTGCCAAAACTGGCCTCGGGCGAATGGATCGGCTGCTTCGGTCTGACCGAGCCTAACCACGGTTCCGACCCGGGCGCGATGATCAGTCGTGCGCGCAAAGTGGAAGGCGGCTACAGCCTCACTGGCAGCAAGATGTGGATCACCAACAGCCCGATTGCCGATGTGTTCGTGGTCTGGGCCAAGGACGATGCCGGCGATATCCGCGGCTTCGTTCTGGAGAAAGGCTGGAAAGGCCTGAGCGCTCCGGCGATTCACGGCAAGGTTGGCCTGCGGGCATCGATCACCGGTGAAATCGTCATGGACAACGTGTTCGTTCCGGAAGAGAACATCTTCCCGGATGTCCGTGGCCTGAAAGGTCCTTTCACCTGCCTCAACTCGGCGCGTTACGGCATCTCCTGGGGTGCGCTGGGTGCGGCCGAGTTCTGCTGGCACACCGCTCGCCAGTACACCCTGGATCGTCAACAGTTCGGTCGTCCATTGGCCGCCACTCAGTTGATCCAGAAGAAACTGGCCGACATGCAGACCGAAATCACCATGGCGCTGCAAGGCTGCCTGCGTTTGGGTCGTATGAAGGACGAGGGAACTGCGGCGGTCGAAATCACTTCGATGATGAAGCGCAACTCTTGCGGCAAGTCCCTGGATATCGCGCGCATGGCTCGCGATATGTTGGGCGGCAACGGCATCTCCGATGAATTCGGTGTCGCACGTCACCTGGTCAACCTGGAAGTTGTGAACACCTATGAAGGTACGCACGATGTCCATGCACTGATCCTCGGTCGCGCACAAACCGGCATCCAGGCGTTCTATTAACAGGAGGACGTCCATGGGCGCGCTATCGCATCTACGGGTACTGGATTTATCGCGGGTGCTGGCCGGGCCTTGGGCCGGGCAGATCCTGGCCGACCTTGGCGCCGAAGTGATCAAGGTCGAGCGTCCGGGTAACGGCGATGACACGCGCGCCTGGGGGCCGCCGTTCCTGAAAGACGCTTATGGTGAAAACACCAGCGAGGCCGCTTATTACTTATCGGCCAATCGCAACAAGCAGTCGGTCACCATCGACTTCACGCGCCCTGAAGGGCAGAAGCTGGTGCGTGAGCTGGCGGCCAAGTCGGACATCCTGATCGAGAACTTCAAGGTCGGCGGTCTGGCGGCTTATGGCCTGGACTATGAGTCATTGAAGGCGATCAATCCGGATCTGATCTATTGCTCGATCACCGGGTTCGGCCAGACCGGTCCTTACGCCAAGCGTGCGGGTTATGACTTCATGATCCAGGGGCTGGGCGGCCTCATGAGCCTGACGGGGAGACCCGAAGGCGAAGAAGGCGCGGGGCCGGTGAAGGTTGGCGTGGCGCTGACGGACATCCTGACCGGGTTGTATTCCACTGTCGCGATCCTGGCTGCGCTTGCGCATCGGGATCACGACGGCGGTGGTCAGCATATCGATATGGCACTACTGGACGTGCAGGTGGCTTGTCTGGCCAACCAGGCAATGAACTACCTGACGACAGGCAATGCGCCTAAACGCTTGGGTAACGCTCATCCGAACATCGTGCCCTATCAGGATTTTCCTACGGCGGATGGTGACTTCATCCTTACCGTCGGGAACGATGGGCAGTTCCGCAAGTTCGCGGAAGTGGCCGGGCAGCCGCAGTGGGCGGACGATCCGCGTTTTGCGACCAACAAGCTGCGGGTAGCAAACAGGGCTGTACTGATTCCGCTGATCCGCCAGGCAACGGTGTTCAAGACTACCGCTGAATGGGTGGCGCAGCTGGAGCAGGCTGGCGTGCCATGCGGGCCGATCAATGACCTGGCGCAGATGTTTGCCGATCCTCAGGTCAAGGCGCGCGGGTTGGCCATCGAGCTGCCGCATGCGCTGGCTGGAATGGTGCCGCAAGTGGCCAGTCCTATTCGTTTGTCCGAGACGCCGGTGGAGTATCGGTATGCGCCTCCTTTGCTAGGTGAGCATACGCTGGAGGTTCTCCAGCGGGTGCTGGGTTTGGATGCCGGTACAGTGTCCGCGTTCAAGGCGTCTGGCGTGCTTTGATCTCTCTTCTATATAGAGGGGCGCTTTCGCTCCTCTATATAGGTTTCCATCGGGGCGTTTTGCGCCTTTCTGCAAGTTATTGATAGAAAAGCAGAATCAGTGCTTGACGGCAGATTCTGGAGGCCTATAATTCGCCCCACTTCCGGCGCAGTCGAAACGGAAAACTCCTTGTAGAACAAAGAGTTACGCAGGTTTCGGCAGCAGG